>DASZPH010000030.1:0-5014 GCA_035550375.1 Pirellulales bacterium
GAGAGCGTCGCCAACGTCGGGCAAGACGAAATCGGCAGCGCCGAAGCCGACCAGACGCAAATGCTCGACCTGGCCGAGGCGGCCTCGGCCTACATCGTGGCCTGCGCCCAGGCCGACAAGACGCACGCCATCGAGAATTTCGACGCCGACAGCAACGCCGAGAAGGACTACAAAATCGCCCTGGCCAACGCCAGTCTCACGCTCACCGACTCGCAGGCCGACGCCGACCAGGCCTGGATCACGGGCAAAGCCCAGGCCGACGAGACGTTCCTCACGACCGACGCCGAAGAGTGGCAGACGATGAGCGACGACGAGGCGCAGACCGACGACCAGTACGCACTGCTTGACGACTCCGAAACGCAGTCGGCCGACGATACGGTGGCCGGCCAGGAATCGAGCACGCTCACGGCCGAAGCCCTGGCCGACCAGACCCAAGGCAACGCCGACGCGGCGGCCGAAGCGGCTTTCCAGATCGCCCAGGCCAGCGAGACGGCCACGGTGTGGAGCGACATCGTCTCGTGGGCATCCGCCAGTGGGCAGGGCAGCCTATCAACGCTCCGCGTGCTTCGCTTATTGGCGGATGTGGCGGCGTTGGCGGCGCGCAACAGCGTCTATCACTCTTCAAAGATGCGCAAGGCACGCTGCCGAGCCTGGAGGGTAACGCTATCATAAGATTCCGGCTGAGGAGCCTTGAGCAGATATCACTGGCCACGCCCATTGAGACCGCTGCAGGTCGTGGATACGGTTTCGCCGGAGGCGGGAAGACCGCTGGCGGTGCGCGGGAGTGGGTCATGGCAAACGGCACCGCTGCGGACCTCGGTGCAACAGATATCGTGGTGATTATCTTGGACGAAGTAAAGAGGTAAGATATGTGCCTTTGTGTCGAATACCCCGATCGGGTCCCACAAACTGCAATGGATGAGATACCGGCGCTGAAGGCGCACGTTGCTCAAATCCGAATCGACGGCATGAAATGGGAGACCATCTTTCGATGCCTAGACTGCGGCCAATACTGGCTGGAACGGTATGTATCACACGGCCAGTCGGATGTACCTGAGCTTCTAAAGGTGTCTGAAGCTCAGGCGCTAGGCACGACAGACGTCTCGACCTAGGGCAGCCCCAAGGTAGAGTGTTTTTCGACTCCGTGGCCTGCTTCGCTGGCCTTCCGCTTGCTCGGTGCCTTTTCAGGTGCGCCCGACCGCGCCGCACTTCCGTGCGTGAGAATCTGGCAAGCGACCTTGCCGTTCGGCTCGGCGTTTGATCTACTACCACGAGGTAGGATACCGCCTCCCTAATCTAGTTGTAGTTCTCAAGGCATGCGAGTGTCTTGGCCTCCCGGTTCCGTTCGCCCCTGGGGAATCACCATGATCGCTGAGAGACCATCGAAGAACGGATTTGTGCCGGCCGAGAGTCTGCCGGCGGCGGTCCGGTCGCGGCTGTACAAAGTACTGAAATTACTAGCAGAGGCTTCATGTTATGCAGCCTCCGAGCGCCCAACCGACGAGGGCGGTCCGGTTGCTTATCGTCTGCGGGACCTATTTCAAACGGGAATGACCTCGCTCGACTGCCGGTGGCTGAGCGCCGGTGGATATATCGCTCCGCTGCCCGACGGGCTTCGTGGGCGGCGCATTTCGGCGGATCCGTGGCTCGACGAAAAAATGTTTGTCATGCTTACCGACTCGGGCGAAATGCTGCTGGCCCTGCTGGAAAACGCGAAAGAGACGTTGACCACATCGCGAGACCCTGTGGACTGTCAACGTTTGGGCGGCCCGCAACGACGCCCCGACGATCCGCTACGACAGTCAGACCAGCGAACTTTTTCTCGATGAAACCCTGCTGTTCCGTTTGCCGACGAACGCTCTGAATATGGGCGTCATCCTGGAACGGTTCGAGAAGCTGGCGTGGCGCTCGCACCGCATCCCGAACCCTTTCGCAAACCGAGGCCACCGCAAACGCTCCCAAGCGGCGCGCGACGCGATTCATGGTCTCAAGCAGCGACAGAATCCTGTGGTGATCGAGTTTCACACCAGCCAGAAGGGCGCGACGATCTGGTACGAGTTGTTGCTCGAAAACCTTCCGCGCGGCGCGGCGACGCGCAAAGCGCCTCGCCTGCCCCGCTGAAAAGTCGCCTGGCCCGGCAGGACCCGCCGGCCGGCCAATCGGCCCCGGGAAGCCCCTGGGCCGACCTGGCGAACTGGCAGGCGGCGGCCGTGGCCGCCCAGCAGGCGGGCGCGGCCGGGGCGCAGCTTACGCAGTCGACGGCGCAGGACAATGCGCAGGCGAGCGAGGAGCAGGCCCAGGCCGACGCCACGACGGCCGAAGACGACGCGCAGGCCGAAGCGGAAGAGACCCAGACCGACAGCGAGGCGGAGGCGGCCGACGCCGAAGCGCTGGCCCAGGCCGAGACGACGGAGGCCGTGTTCACCGACCTGCCGGACACGCTGATCGCGCCGGCGGAGGGTCCGGCGGCGACGCTGGCGCCGGATTACCAGGGCGGGTACGAGGCCAACGACTACTACGTCCATCTGACGGCCGGGCGCGTTCATCCAAGAGTGGTCGCTGTGGGGAGTCGGCTGGGAGGCGTTTGCGACCGCGGCTCCGACCTTTGGGGGCTTCGCCAGCAGCGCTCCGCTTGGCACGCTGGACGGCAACTCGGTGTCGGACGTAGCCGGCGGTCCTTACGGGGTCTCGATTCCTTTCCGCCAGCAGGACCTGGTTCGCAACCAACTGCCCCAGGCGCTCAACTACCAATCGGCGATGCACTTCAGCGGTGGCAACGCCCAACTCCTGGAACTCACCGACACCCCCAGCAACATCGGCCAGGGCGGCTACAGCCAATCTCCCCTGCCCACCACGCCAGCCTCGACGCAGTTGGCGAACCCCGTGCAGGTGAGGAGTCTGTCTGCTTCTCTGGCGGATGTGCCGGCGCAGACCGGGGCGGATGCGAAGGAGGAGGGAGCGGGGAATCCAAGCGTTACAAACACGAACAGCGACGAAGCGAATGGATCCACTCCGTCGGGCAGCGTGTCGTCAGTCCATAGGGAAGTTGATATCAGCGCAGTAATTGCGGGGCCCGATGCCGCGCAGGAGCCATCCGCTTTTAGGGATCGATCGGCTGGCAAACCAAAAATGCCGCCAGCCAATCAGGACGAATCTGAACTGCGCGAGGCCTACAATCAAGCGCAGGCTACGGAGGACGCCGTTCCGTCGGATGGTTCTTCGGCCGGTCAGCCTGCCACGCCGGCGGCAGGCGACACTCAGTCCGCGGGGTTCCCGGCGTTTTTCACCCTGCGCCTCATTGTTGACATCAGTGCCGCCGGCGCCGCAAACTTTGTTATGGCTGGTAAGGCGAAGGCGAACGCGCCGGTCGCGGTGCCGAGCGACAAACTCACAAAGGCGGATGCCAAGCTAGCCGAAGCGGTGAAACAAGTAACAGAACAAATGGAGAAGGAGGGTTGGACGCCAGAGGTCGGCGGGTACAAGCCGAGCGATGGCGGTGCGTATGGCAAAGAGGTTGAAAAACGCGTCGCGGCGCTGATGGAAGGCGGAGAAGAGTTCACTTTCGAAGTATACGTTGACAAGAAAACGAATAAAGTGCTGAGCATCGGTGAGCCGCCGGATGGTGTGCCATCTCGCGACTACACCCAAGTCGACGTCGTTCGCTCGAAGGTAAAAGTCGAAGTGGGTACGACTCTTGGAACGGTGAATGTAGAAGAGGTATACGACATCAAGACGGCGGCGAGCGGCGACGTAATGAGCGCGGACCAGCGGCATCGCCTCAGCGCTGTGAAATTCGGTGTCGATGCCCCCGATCTTGACGCCCGCAAGATAAAGGTCGTGACGCCGCCGCGGCACTATAGCCCTGTTCACGGATGGCAGGACCATCCTCGTTTCGGTGAAAGCGGCATAAAGCTGCTCCAGTTTATCGGACCCGCAACCGCGGTGTACCTCATGCTCACTGCTGATGATGTTAGTGCACACGAGCTGAAGGACCTGATCCATGGTTATGCGGAAGTTAAAAACGACCCCGCCCAGCTTACCGGTTGGGTCTTGATCGACCTAAAGCCGTTTCTCGAGAGATATATTGCGGACGGCAACCTGGTGAAAGTCGCGCTCTATGCGATAAACCGCCGGTTGCAGTTAGAAAGCCAAAAAAGAAATTGAGGAACCTATGAGTGAGCGGTTGACATTGCGGTCCTTTAAGGGACCAACGGTCGAAGTGTTTCGTATGGCGTTGCAGGAAGCTGTTGATGCTTGCGGCGGCATGATTTTTTGGGAATGCCGCAGAACGAGGCCTGAGGAGGATCTGCGGCTGACGCACCAAGAGAACGTGCATACCGTCTTCTTGCCCTATTTGAACGGAGCCGACCATTTGTTGTGTCGCCTCGTGGCCGGGAGGCTTGATGTGCCATGGATTGAGACGCGCATCCAAGAAGGCGCATTTTGGGACTATTCTCTCTATAGCGGGCTCGATAACGTTGATAATTTCAGTTGTCTTCCCGAGTACTGGGGTCCAGGCGACACGACTGCCATGGATGCACAGCGTGGCAGGCCGCAGCTACTTGCGGATGTATGGCAGGTTCCAAGGGGACGCATTGAACGCTACCTTCAACGATGGAACTGGGAGTCTGTTTTCGGCGGGAGCACTGAACAGGCCTCAACGGAAAAAGCGTACGATTCCGACAGCGACGGATATGGTAGCATCTATCAGATGTTTGATTTCCTCTCGGCCCTCGGCGCGGCCGACCCGATGGCGCACGGGGTGCTGCACCGTATCATCGTTCCCTCAATCGAGAATCTCGAAAAAGCCTTGAAATCACTTGGCAAGGCGTGAGGGATTAAGCTTTCGGAACCATTATTATCACGTCTTAACAGTTGCTCGCCGGCGCCGAAGCCACCACGGCCGCCAACCTGGCGGGCGATCAGGCCACTTACGCCATCACCGTGGCCCAGATCGCGGCCGATGCCGCCGCCAGCTATGCCCAGGCGAACCCCGGCGACGGCCAGGCCCAGT
>DASZPH010000031.1:0-15000 GCA_035550375.1 Pirellulales bacterium
CGCCGATTGGCGCTCCTCCTTGAAAAATACCGCCACGACCCCGCCCGACTGCAATCGTTCTTTCGGATCGCACGACTCCCTATGTAGCGCCGCCTTGAAATTTGGATCTGTGAGGCTCATTAACTACCTAGGACTCAATAGAGCCGAACTCCAAGACCGAATCTGCAAACGGCGACCGTTCCCGCCGGCTTCTCGTTGATTATTACCTCGATCCGGCCGGTTTGGTGTCAAATATCACGCCCCGCAAGTCCGCGGCAGCGGATCTATCTGCTAGCGGTCGGGAAAGCGGTTAAACAGGGGCGGTTTCCGCGGTGTTCACTGAAACGGGTTCGAATCAGCGAAGCGTGAGGTTGGCCATGCCTGGAAAGATCGCCATCGCCGGCGGGAGCGGGTTTGTCGGTGTGTCGTTGGCCTGGCACCTGGCTCGCGCCGGTCACGCGGTTGTAATCCTTTCTCGCCATCCGCCGAAACCGAGCGGCCCCTGGCGGCACGTCACCTGGGACGCGCGAAGTCTGGCGGCGTGGCGGGAGGAACTCGACGGCGCCGCGGGCCTGGTAAACCTGGCTGGACGGAGCGTCGATTGCATCAAAACCCCCGACCACCAGGACGAAATCCTCCGCTCGCGCGTCGAAGCGACACGCGTGCTGGGCATGGCGGTGCGGACGGTCGAGTCGCCGCCGCCCGTCTGGGTGCAGATGAGCACGGCCCATATCTACGGCGATCCCCCAAGCGTGGTCGTCAGCGAAGAGTCGCCTTTCGGCGCCGGCTTTGCGCCCTCCGTCGGCCGTGCCTGGGAGGACGAATTCGGGGCGAGCGTTTTACCGGGTCAGCGGCCAGTTGTTCTCAGAACAAGCTTTGTAATCGGGCGCGATCGGGGTGCCGGCGGAGGCGCGCTGGCCCGCCTGAGGGTGCTGGTCCAGTTGGGTTTTGGCGGAAGAATCGGTCCTGGTACGCAGGGCGTAAGCTGGATCCACGAAACCGACCTCAACCGGCTCTTCGAACGAAGTCTTGTCGACCCGGCGATGCGAGGCGTGTACCTTGCCACGTCTCCGAATCCGGTGCCCCAACACGCGTTCATGCGCGAGCTGCGCCGGGCAATCGGTATGCCGATCGGGCTGCCGGCCTTTTCCTGGATGGCGCGCATCGGGGCGCCGCTGTTCATGCGGACCGATCCGGAACTCGCCCTCTACGGTCGATATGTCGTGTCGAAGCGCCTCGCCGAGGAAAGGTTTGAGTTTCGGTTCCCCGATCTTGGTGCAGCCCTGAACGACCTCTTCGAGACCGGCGAGAACAGCCGACTTCGGCGCCACGACGAAAGCGGCCGGACGCCGCCTCTACGTTCTGCGTCGTCAAACTGCCTAACGCGCTGCTAACCGCAGCAGTTCGTAGATTCGCCGGTCGGCCAGCGTTTCGGCCACCAGGGCCGCGCCCGTGAAGTCGTGCGACCGGCTGTGGCCGCCAGGCACGGCAATCGCCCTGGCACCGGCCGCTACGGCCGCCCGGCATCCGTTCTGGCTGTCCTCAAAAACCACGATTTTCGCCGGCTGCACGCCGAAACGGGCCGCCGCCTTCAGGTAGATCTCCGGGTGCGGCTTTCCTTCGACGACGTCCTCGGCCGTGAGCAGAAACTCGAATCGCGGTTCAAGCTCGAACCGCCCCAGCACGTCGCGCGTAAATCGCCGGCCGCTGGAGGTCGCTACCGCCTTGGGAACCCCCGCCTCTTCCAGGGCGGCAAGCAGTTCGGGCGCCCCCGCCATAAACGCCAGCCGCTCGTCGAGGATGGCGGGGAAAATCTCGGCGGTTTCCTCGGCCAAGGTTTCGACCGTATCTTCGAGCGCGTGGTAGTCGATCATCATTTGCAGCGAGACGCGGGCCGGCCGCCCCATCATGGCGTGCAGCAACTCAGCCCCGAATTCGTGCCCCCGCCGTCGTAACAGCTCGGATCCGACCTGCTGGTAGAGCTCCTCGGTGTTGAAGAGCAGGCCGTCCAGATCGAAAACGGCAGCGGCCGGCCACACAGCGACATCGAAATCCGACTCAGACATCTGGCGATCGACCCATTGGGAATGATTTGTGCAAAGGGATTAAAGCCGTACAGCCGTTGCAACCGACGTGAATGGCTAGCGCGAGTATGCGTGCTGATGCGAATTGAACAAAAAGATTTTGCATCTTGACCGACGCTCGCTAAAATGTTACCGACAGCGCCGACGGACATCTGGGCCTTGAACGATCGAGTCCCGTGACCGCCCGTTCGCTGTGACTTTTTTCTTTTCTGGTTATGAGGGCTTAGTCGATGGTCGCTGACGACCTCGGTTCGCAGGGCGAAGATCCCTTACCGTGTCGAACCGTCTCCGCTGCTTCTTCTGCCGTTTGCTCTGCGGGCACCTCTTCCTCCCATCTCCGGCCCGCCACCGACTCTAGTGCTGGCGAAACGGTCTTTCAAGGTGTCTCGAACGAACCGCCGCCGGCCACTTCGGCCAAAGCTTCAAACGGGCGAGTTCCACTTTGGGACCGACTTCCTCGAAGTATCTGGCTGATGAGTGCCGCCGCCATTTCACACGCGGCCGCCTTGACGCTCGTGTGACCGGCTTGCTCGCGGCGCGTCCGCCCCGTTACAGATGGCCTGACCCGTAAGCTCGCGATTTTAGCGGGGACCGATCTCGGGCTGGCTCAGCCTTGGGCTGCACGCAACAGGCCGATAAACGCCTTCATGAAGGGCGTGTTGTCGTGCCAGGTGCGGGCGGTGACCAGGTTTCCGTCGACGACACAGGGCTGGTCGACGTAAGCGGCGCCTCCCTGCTCGGCGTCTAAGGCGCATTTCGCCACGGTGGTCACTGTTCGCCCACGAATTGCGCCGGCGGCGGTGAGGATTTCGATGCCGTGGCATACGGCCGCGACCGGCTTCCCGGTGTCGAAGAAGTGCCGCGTAATGCGCAGCAAATCCTGGTCGTAGCGGAGATACTCGGGCGCCCTGCCGCCGGAAAGAAACAGCCCGGCAAACGTCCCTGGCCGAACATCGCGAAAGGCGACCGTCGCCTTGAGATGGTAACCGGGCCCCTCCCGCGTGATGTCCCACCGCTCCGGGGCAGGCGGAATCTCGTGCGTCACAAGATGGTACAAGCGGGCCTCCGGCCCACAAACGACGACATCAAAACCGTCTTCCGGCAGGCGAAAGAAGGGATAGAGGGTATCCATCACCTCGCTGGCGTCGCCGATGGGCATGAGAACTTGAGGCATAGCAAGCCCCTTCACAGCGGCCTTTTATCAAACACGGCGACAAGCAGGAAAGTGGCAATCGGGCCGAGCAGGAGGGAAAGCAAGAACCAGTTCAAACCGCTGCGGTTCTTGCCCTGCGCCAGGCCCGCATTGATCAGGGCCAACGTCCCCCAACCTACGAAATAGGGTCCCGCATCGTGCATCCAGCCATGATACGCCGATTTGGCCGCAAAAGTCCAACCCGACGACCGGGCCGCGCCGACTCAGTACTGCCAATAGGTAAAGCCCGGCCGATCGAAGTGCGAATACATCGAGAACCCGTAAAGGCCGGGCGTGAAGCCGCCGTCCCAGTAGCCGTAGTAGAGGTTCTGGTTGGGTCCGGTGTAGCCGTTGCTTTGGTAGGCGCTTAAGCCGCGCCCCGTCATGCCGCGGCCCTGGTAGTCCATTGGGTCGGCGGGCGGTCCGGGCCTCGCCCAGGGCTCCTGCGCCGAGGCGGTGGCGCCCGGGGCTCGCTGCCGGTGCAACTGGTAGTTGCTTTGGTGACGGTGGTAGTTCTTGCTGCCCGAATCGTAGTAGGTCCAGTATCCCGGCGGCAACTGCGCGTAGAGGGTCGACGGGAGCAAGGCCACGATCGATAGAATCGCTACTCGCAGTACATGCCGCATGGCGTTGATATCCACAATTCTTGGGTCCAGTTTGTCGAATCAGCCCGATCACTCACACTCCACACCAGTCCGAAGCGTAAGCGAGTGCCGCCAGCCGATTTACCTCGCTTACGCATCGGGTTCGCGTCGGCCGGCGAACGCAGGTCGCAAACGCACGACGCGCCGAACGGGTTCCTTCGCCGTCCTCTACAAGCCTAGCATGCGCCGCGGACAGGCGATCTAAACCGGGGCGACGCAATAAGCTATGCTGGTCGTTGATGCTTAACGCCTTACTTTTGCTGCTGCTCGCGGCCGGTCAGTTCGAACTGCTGGTGACGTTCGTCAACCGACTGCATGGCTACCGGATTCGAGGGCCGGCCTTGCGGTGCGTGCGCGACGTTCACGAGTTGTTGATCGTCACGCTGCCCCTGGCCATGGCCTGGCTGATCGGCTGGCACGGCGCCCACCTGCTTTCCGGTGGGGACTGGTCGCAACTACCGATCGGCTGGCGTGTCTACCTCTCGATCTGCGGCCTGGGAACGCTCGGAATGGTCTATTCGGCCGTCCGTTACGCCCTGCGACGCTTACCCACGGCCCAGCTCTCGAATCACACCAGCGTGGTCGACGTGGCCGAGCAACTCGGCTTCCGGCCGCTGGGACGTGGCCCCTACCGGGCCATGGCGCGGTTCCCTTTGAACCAGATTTTCCAGGTAGAGGTGTCCGAAAAGGTCTACCGCCTGCCGCGGCTGCCGGCTGAGTGGGACGGCCTGTCGATTCTGCACCTCACCGACCTGCACTACATCGGCACGGTCGACCTGCCCTTTTTCGAGAGGCTCACCGAGCTGGCGGCCGACACACGCCCCGACCTGTTCGTGTTCACGGGCGACCTCCTCGACGACATGCGGATGATCGACTGGCTGCCGCCCACACTCGGCCGGCTCGACGCGCCGCTGGGACGCTACTTTATTCTGGGCAACCACGACTGGTACCTCCAGCCCGAGCGCATTCGCCAGCAGATGGGGGCGCTCGGCTGGCGCGACCTTGCCGGCGAGACGGCGACGCTGGGCGACGGGAAACCGCCGCTCGTGTTGGGCGGCAGCGAGCTGCCCTGGATGGGCCGGCACCCCGATTTCTCCGGGGCGCCCGGCGACGCTTTCCGCATTCTGCTCAGCCACACTCCCGACAACCTTTCCTGGGCCCAGGCCAACGGCGTCGACTTGATGCTATCGGGCCATAATCATGGCGGACAGGTCGTGCTGCCCGTGATCGGGCCGGTCTATTCGCCCAGTGTCCACGGCTGCCAGTATGCCTCGGGCGTTTTCTACGCTCCCCCGACCCTGCTCTACGTCTCGCGCGGAATTTCGGGGCGTCATCCGGTGCGTTGGCGCTGCCGGCCGGAACTGACCAAGCTGGTGCTGCGTAGCGGGAAATAGCTCATCTCGCGTACGAAAATCGGCCTGGAATGGGCGAATTGAATTCGCTACAGTGGCGGACCATTTCCGTCGCCCGATCCCCTCCGGCACACCCCTTCCGAGAGATCACCCATGCGAATTCCAGGCTGGGTTTTGTGTTGCGCCTTTTGCTTTGCCGCGGCCGCAGGGCCCGCTTGGGCTTCTCCCCCCTGGCAAAAAATGGCCCTCTTCAAGCAAGTCGAGGCCGATCCCGACAAAGACTACCGGCTGACCGAGGACCATGGACCGTGGTTGATCATGGCGATCACCTTCTCGGGCGACGAGGCCGAACAGCAGGCCGACGAACTGGTGCACGAACTGCGGTCGAGATACAAGCTGCGCGCCTACCGCTACGAGATGGATTTTGACTTCAGCAAGGGCGAAATCGGCCGCCGCGTCGATCAATACGGCCAGCCGGTCAAGATGATATATCGCGTGAAAGAGATCCGCGAAGTTGCCGTCATGGTCGGCGATTTCCGGTCCGTCGACGATGCCGAGGCGCAGCAGGTTCTCAAAAAGCTGCGCTCGATACGGCCTGAATGCCTTGATGCCAACAAGCGGTTGAAGGAGGGGAAAAAAGACTACCGCACCCTGGGCAGCTTGCGCTGGGCGCAAGAAGAGGTCAACAAGCTGATGGATAAGAACCACAAACCTCGTGGGCCGATGCGGCACGCGATGATCGCCACCAACCCGCTGTTGCCCGACGACTACTTCAAGCCCAAGGGGCTCGACCCGCTGGTAATCACCATGAACGAGCAGGTGAAATACAGCCTGCTCAAGTGTCCGGGCCGCTACACGTGCAAAATCGCCACGTTCTCCGGGAACGTGACCGTCGATCAGGCGCTGATCGACGACATCGTGAAGAACAACAAGAAGTTTCAGACCCGGCTCGAGGACGCGGCCGCCAACGCGCATGAAATGACCATGGCGCTGCGGGCGAAGGGTTATGAAGCGTGGGAGTTTCACGACCGCTACGCGAGCATCGTGACGGTCGGAAGCTTCGACTCGGTCGGCACACCCCGGCCCGACGGCCAGACTGAGATCAATCCCCAACTGCATAAGTTGATGGAGACCTTCAGCGCGCCGAAACAGACGGTTTCCGGTCAGGCCGCGCCGAAAATCGGCGACCCCTTCGTCGTTCAGACGAAACTCGGTAAGATCGCCTGCGATATTCAGGCGATGCCGGTGGAAGTGCCCAAGCGATCGCTCAGCCGCGATTACGAGCGTCCCGCCGTCAGCCTGCGGTGAAGTGATTTTCAAGTCTTAGCTTCGAACGGATGGGCACCAAATCGCCGCGCCTGGTCATCGGCACCTCCAACCGAAAAAAGGGGCTGGAAATGGCCGACCTCCTGGTTCCGCTCGGACTGGAGGTGCTGACGCTCGCCGATTTTCCGCTAGGCGCCGACGTGGCCGAAACGGGCGACACGTTCGCGGCGAACGCGGCCATCAAGGCGATCGCCCAGGCCAAACGGCTGGGCGAATGGGTGCTGGCCGACGACAGCGGCATCTGCGTCGACGCCCTGGGCGGGCGGCCCGGCGTTCACTCCGCCCGTTATGCCGGCCCCTCCGCGGGCGACGAAGACAATAATCGCCGCCTGCTGGCGGAACTCAGCGGCACGCCGCTCGAACGGCGCACGGCACATTACGTTTGCCACGCCACGCTGGCCGACCCAACCGGCGCGGTCCGCGCGGAGAGCGAAGACTACTGCCACGGCCGCGTGCTCTTCGATCGGCAAGGGGTCGGTGGTTTCGGCTACGACCCCTTGTTTGAAATCGTCGAATACCATCGCACGTTCGGCGAGCTGAGTCCTGAGGTCAAGGCGTGTCTTAGTCATCGCGCCCGGGCGATTCGAGGCTTGTTGCCCGCGATTCGGCGGCTTCTTGCCGGCAGTGAATGGGACGCGCGCTGATCCGCTGGTAACGCGGGTTAACAACGGCTGATCTCCGCCCGGCAGGTCCTGGGTTTTGGGTTTTAGGTCTTCGGCTCGGGATTACAGCCCAAAGACCAGCGTCCCAAGACGCTCCACTCTTTGAAGCCGCCAAGGCCGCGACCATCTCTGGCATGGTCCGAGGAGCGTCTGGTTGGTTCACCGCCGTCGCCTTCCAGTCGAGACGACCTTAGCGATTTGTCTTCTCGGCCGGCGGCCTTTGTAGCGCACGCCGACGGCGACTATCCTGGTCGCCATGCGGTTGATGCAAACTTTCTGGGGTGCGGTTACGGTCATTAGCGACCTAGGCGTCGTGGCCGAGCGTTGTCCGCACTGCGAGCGCCTGACGTGTTGCCTGCTGCGGTCAGTGTGCCGAGGCGAGTACGTTTTCTTCGTAAAGGTCGCCGAGCCTTCGCGGGAAAGCTCTTGCATGTGTACCGGCTGTCTCAAGAGCTTTCCAGGCGAGCCGTACTGGCATTACGCAGCCGTGGTGCCGATTTGCGAAGCCCAGGCGATGGAGCTGGAAAGTCTTTTGGCAAAGACAAACCCAGTTCTGGCGGATCGAATTCACTTCAAGCAACAGATCCGGGAGTTGGATGGCGACGACCGCTTTGCGGTCGCATATGAGCATCTCGAGGGGATGCGGCCGGGAGCGCTTCGTGCCGATTTGCTGCGGAAACTGCTCGACTGGAGCAAGTTAGAAGAAGCGCAGCGGGCCGAGCTAGGAAAGCAGATCGGGGCGCTTGCGCGGGCCTGGCAGTTTGCCCGGCAGATGGCCGTGGGGTTTCCCGCTTCGGCTGGCTGTCTGACCTATGTCGTGGCTGCGCTCATGGTGGGTCTGGTGCTTTTGTGCGTGCAAGCTGCCCGCAGTTGGCTTGGAGGAACGATCACCGCGGGGTCAGGTTTGATTGCCGCGGCGATCGTCGATCACGCCATGTTGACGCAATCGGTCCGCCGCTGGACGCGAAACGCGCTGATTCCCGATGCTCAAGACGCCGATGTCTCTCTGGATTGCGTTGTCGCCGTAGTCGATGACGTTCCGGGATCGAGGCTGGGGCTGACGGAAGAACTCTGGCCCATGAAGTCACAGCTCCAGACCATTTGCGGGGTGCTGATCGCGGAAGGAAAACTGCAGAGGGCGCCGACGCAAGAGAGGCGTTGAACAAATTGCCGGGCGGAAGAATTTTGGCGGAATGATCAAGCTGGCGTTTTTTCGCCGCTGCCTCTGCTTCATGTGCGGTTAGCCTCTTCGGACAAAGTCTGGTGGCGGCCGATCCGAGCAACGATTCGCTCCTGCTCACGCAGACCGATAAAGTGTTGCGGCTTACGGCGCCACGGGGCGGTGGGTTCATCACACCTTTAACCGCTTCTGAGCCAGCGCACTGACGCTGCTGGGCATCGTCGGCGCTAAACCTCACTGGCGGAGTTGGTGGGTCGAGAGACCCTGATCGAAGTGTGATCGAATGGTGATTGAAGGGTGATTTTGCTTATGAGAACGTGGATAGTCTTCTCCGGCCAGACGCGCGCACCTTCGGTGGAAGGAAACTCGCATGCCGCCTCAAATCCCAGGTTGGGCGCTGGCAGCACTTAGGTTGGTGGCAGCCGCACTGGCGATCACCGCAGTGTGGTTGCTCCGGTACGCGCACTATCATCGCTGGGAGGATCCCCCTGAAATGGTCGCCATGCGGCCGGATTGGGCTAACAGGCCCGTCAAGCTTGACCACGACCGCATCGACGTGGTGACGAAGTTGATCGCGGAGGATCGCCAGGAAATCCGCTTCTACCAAGACAAACTATTCACCATTTCATTCTTCTTTACCGCAGGCGTTCTTGGCATCGCCGGGTTTTGGCTCAAACTTGAGAATGACAATGTTTGGCTGCGCCTTGGGCTTGCCGCTCTTTGCCTCGTTTTTTGTGGCTATTATTTTCGATTCGTCCGTTTTGCCAATGAGGCCATCGCGATCAATGACCATGATTTGATCGGGCTTCAGTTTGCCGTCGGACTTGCCCAACCCGGAGAGTACCTGGAAGAGAGAGCCATCTATCCCGAACCGGCACAGGACCCCGAAACGGGTCGCCACCGGTTGACGGGGCATCCGCATTTCCGCCCTCTTGTCATGTTCAACTCATGGCTCGTGGCGGGTGCTGTTTTTCTCTTTCTCTTTTTGCCTTTAGGGGAAGGGCGGCGACACGAGTAGGGCGGAACGCAGGCTGCCTCGTTTTTGCGGCCGAGCACATTTTTAGCGAGGCTGGGGCGCAAAAAAGCGCCTTTCGGCCGCCCATCGTTGGTTTTGCACCGCCCACCACGAATGCCCTCCCAGACACCGGCGGCACGGGTGCTTGCGGACGACTCTCCGCCAGAGTCTCATGTTGGCATGCGCGACAGGTTGCTGAAGGTCGGTATCCTTGTGCTGGTCGTCGTTCTCGCAGCGACGTTGGTCATGGTCGATCGGCCCGCACTGCCGGACGAGCTTGAACGCGTGCAGGGAGTGGCTCTGGTCGAGCGGCTGGTTTCTCCCGGGCGCCCAGCCCGGCGCATCGTCCATATCGCCGACTTCCATTTGATCTCGCGTGCCGACTACGGCACCTTCCTGCGCCAAGACGACCCGGACATCTCCGAGACGAAGGTGGAAGAGGAATTCCAGAAACTGAAGGCGACGGTGCGCGGCGTCCAGGCCAACCAGCTTCGCCTTATCCGGTGGCTCGCGAAGGAACACGACGTTCGCGTCGTCTATTTGGAAGGGCTGACCGAAAACGACAAAGATGCTTATGCAAACATGGTTCGATTGGTCCGCGAAGGCGAGCTCGACTACGGCCTGATCGGTGCCGCAGGGCAGGCCTTGATTGCCGGCGATATTGAAGTGGTCTCGCCGGCCGAAGAGCAGGCACCCTACCGGGCAGTTAATCCGCTCGCTAGCGAGGGCCTCAAGGTCGAAGGGCCGGAAAATGACGCACGCGAGGAAGCAATTGTTCGCCGGCTGGCGGCCAAAGGCCCGTTGTCGGTCGTGGTGCTTGGTCTGGAGCACGATCTATCGCGACACGTCCAAAAGCTCGGCGATTGCGAATACCTGAAGGTCTACGTCGAGGGCCTTGAAGACTAATGGGTCGAGGCTCCGGAAGCCATCGCAACAATCTTGTCTTTGGAGTGGTTGCTTGGCCGGCCCGGCGCGGTCTAATCACGCGTTAAGGTATCGCTACCGCGAAGGCGTGGCTTCCCAACATGAAGTACCATTTTTATAATTCAGTGTCCTGCCGCCATCGGCCGAAGGCGGCAAGGCAAAACGACTTGCAGCTCAAATAGCCTCTCTTTCATGACCGAGACCCCTAAATCAACCCATTGGGAATCCCTGGCGACCGACTTGGGAGCGGAAGTTTCCGCTCGCCCACCCAAGCCCGTTGTTTCTCCCCCACCGCGGCCCGCGCCGAAAAAGAAACCGCAGACGGCTCCGCCCGCCGCCGGGTCGGAAACCGCCAAGCCGGCAGGCAATTGGGACGACGTTGCCGCCATGCTGGGCGTCGACGTGCCGCCGCGCCCGCCGAAACCGGCCCCGCCGCCGGCTCGCCCCAAGCCGGCAAAAATCGTTTCGCCAGTCCCCGAAGAGTCGGAGGCCGGCGAGATCCCGCCCCCCGTCAGCGAAACGTCACGGCGTGAGGGTTCTCGCCGTGAGGGTGGCTCGCGCGAAGGCGGGCGGGGGGATCGCCACGAACACCGCGGTCGGCGAGATCGCGGCCGCCGCGAGGGCTCGCGACGCGACCAGCGGTCGCATGAGCGTGGCGAGCGCGAACGGTTCGAAGAGCCGCTGGCTGAGGAGTTCGTCGCCGACGAGATGGTCTCGGCCGACTTTGTCGACGATTTGGTCGCGGCCGAAGAAGACGACACCTGGTCGGAAGAGCAAGCCGGCGAGGGAATAACGCCTCGTACCGACGAAGAGCCACGCCGAGGCCGTCGGCGCCGCCGCCGGCGCGGAGGACGGCGCGGCAGAGAGGAGGCCGGACCCGCCCGCGCGGAGTCCGCGCGAACTGAATCGGGACGCGGCGAGTCGTTCGACGCCAGCGACTACGACGAGGACGAAACGTCCGAAAGCCAGCACATCGACGAGATCGTCGACGCGATCGAGGCCTCGCCGATCGCCGAAGCCGACGAGCGGGAGCCCCTGGAGGAGGCGGTGGCCGCGCAGGACCTTCACGAGAGGGACGACGAGAGGCGCCGCGGCAAGCGTCGGCGGCGACGTCGCGGCCGTCGCCGCGGCCCGGAGCAGGCTTCCGAACTCGGCGAGCGTGAAGCGGTCTCGGACGAGGCCGACAGCGACTTGGAGGACGAAGACGACCTGGACATCCCCCGGGGGGAGGAAGCCGAAGGCGAGCTCGAAGCCGAACACGAGGATGAAGACCACGGCGACGGGCACGATCTCCGCCCCAGCCATCGCGGGATTCCGAGTTGGGAAGAGGCGGTCGGCATGATCGTCTCGGCCAACATGGAGGCCCGCGCTAAGAACCCGCACGCGGGTGGGCCGCGTGGCCGAGGGCGAGGTCAGCACGGTCGCGGGAGACGCTCCTGACGGCGGCACGTTTTCTTTTCCGAGAGGGACTGGCGTGAGGTCCACACTGGGTGAGGGCCACACCAACCTGGACCGATCTGGCGAATGTTCGCTGCCAGCGAGTATCAACTTGTCGACTTCGGCTTGGGGCGGAAGCTGGAGCGGTTCGGCCCGCACTTGCTCGATCGCCCCGCGCCCGCCGCGGAGGGTTTACGTCAGGCCGACCCGCAGGCCTGGCGGCGGGCAACGGCGCGCTACGACCGACTCGCCGCCGAGCGAGGCGTCTGGCGACCCGTTACGACGGACGGGCCGCCGCTCGCCGACCGGTGGACGGTGCGGCACGCTGGCATCTCGTTGGAATTGAAGCCGACGAACTTCGGCCACCTGGGCGTCTTTCCCGAGCAGGCGGCCAACTGGGACTGGATCGCCAGACAAGTTGCAGGCGCGGGGCGGCGCTTAAGCGTTTTGAACCTGTTCGGCTACACGGGCGCAAGCACGCTGGCGGCCGCGGCGGCCGGGGCCGATGTGGTGCACGTCGACGCCGCCCGCAACACGGTCGACTGGGCCCGGCGCAACGCGGACCTTTCGGGTCTGGACCAGGCGCCGATTCGCTGGATCCACGAAGACGCCGCGACGTTCGTCCGTCGCGAGCTTAAACGGCGACACGCCTACGACGCCGTCATCCTTGATCCGCCCAGCTACGGCCACGGCGCCAAGGGGCAAACCTGGAAGCTGGCGGACCAGTTGGCCGATCTGCTCGATGACTGTGCTCGGTTGACGGCCGATCGGCGGTGTTTCATCCTGGTAACGTGTCACACGCCGGGCTTTGAAGCCGAGAAACTGCGGACGCTGCTGGCCCAAGCCATCAGCCCCGGCGCGAGCAGCTCCGACGACGTCGAGTGCGGCCCCATGACGTTGGTTGCGGCTGACGGCCGGGCGCTCGCCAGCGGCGCGATGGCCCGGGTGAGCTAGGACACGGTTGGTGCCGCGGTTCCCCCAACGCTGCGGCCGTTTTGTCGCCCACGCTTCTTTCGTTGAACTTGCGTGATCATTACTAGCCTTCACAACCCGCGCGTGAAAGAGGCGGCCAAGCTCCGGCAGCGGCGAGATCGCGACAAGCAGGGCCGGTTTCTCATCGACGGGGCGCGCGAACTGGGCCGGGCGATTTCGGCCGGCGTGGAACTTGTCGAGGCGTTCGTTTGCGAATCGCTCTGCCAATCGTCCGAGGCTCGCCGCACGCTGGACTTGATCGAGCGGAGCGCCGCCGTCGTCCTGCCGGTTGCGCCGGCCGTGTTCGCCAGGCTGGCGTTCGGCGAGCGGGCGGAGGGGGTACTCGGCGTGGCGGCCACCCCGCGGCGGTCGCTGGCGGAGCTCGCTTTGCCGTCCAACCCGTTGGTGGCGGTCGTCGAGGACGTAGAAAAGCCGGGCAACCTCGGGGCGATCCTCCGCACGGCCGACGCGGCTGGGGTCTCGGCCGTCGTTGCCGTGGGGGGCGGCACGGATCTCTACAACCCCAACGTGATTCGTGCCAGCCTGGGCACCGTGTTCACACTGCCCGTGTGCGCGGCGAGCGCCGAGGAGACGCTCGATTTTCTTCGCCAACGAGGGGTGCCGGTGTACGCGGCTCGTCTCGACGGGCGGCTCGCTTACACCGAGGCCGCGCTCGACCAGCCAGCAGCCATCGTTTTAGGCAGCGAAACCAGCGGCCTATCCGAAATCTGGCGAGGCGACGACATCGTCGGCCTCAAGCTGCCGATGCTGGGCACCGCCGATAGCCTGAACGTCTCGGCGGCCGCCGCAGTGCTCTTCTATGAAGCCCTGCGGCAACGGTCGCTTTCCTCTCCTCGCTGACGGCAAGCACGAGTTCGCGGTGCCGCCGAGAAAGGCAGAGCCCGCATCGGGCCGAATTTGCTTTGATCCCGCCGTTGAATCGCCTATGTTGGGTGAAGTAGGCCCTGCCCAACGGTGGGCGGACGGCCTCGCAAGAAAGGGGGAAAGCGGTATGCGGGCCCGCGTGACGTGTCCTGGTTGTCAGACCCAATTGGCCGTAGACGTAGCTCACGGCAACGGCACCTTACTCCGCTGCCCGAAGTGCCGGCATGAATTCGCAGTCCGCTTGCGGCAGCCGCAGCCTGCGGCAGGCTTGCCGGCCAACGATCCGTTGGCGGCTGCACCACCGGCGCCCCGGCCGCAACACCGTCAACCACATGATCCCTTCTTAACGGCCGGACCGCTTCGTCCGGCGCCGCAGCCGACCTCCAAATCGCCGTCGAACCGGGTGCTGTTATGGCTCGGCTTCGGCGCGCTCGCGACGATCTCCATCGCTTCCGTGGCCGTCATCGTCGTCGTGATGCGACTGTCGTCGGCTCCGGGCGGCGATTCCCAAAATGTCGATTCCCAAAACAACGTCGCGGCATCGAACGCCAATTTGTCCGTATCGAGTGACGGTTCGTCGGTGACGGCCCCGGGTTCTCCGGCGCCGGGGGCTGTCGCAACGAATCCCGCGGGGGCGCCATCTTCGGTGGCCGGCGCGGCCACCACCGCCACGCCGCCGGTCGCGCCACCCGCTGCCGCACCGGTCGCGGCTCAGCCTGTCTCGTCGGTTCCTCCCGGCTCGCCGTTGGTGGGCAACCCAAACGCGCCCTCCGCTGCCTCGCCGGAGGCGCCCGTATTTGCCTACCGGTTCAATCCGGGTGAAGAGTACGCCTATGCCTTGACGGTCAAGGCGAGCCTCGCGGGCAAAGACGACAAGACGACTGGCCAATGCACCCTGAATCTCAGTCGCGAGGCGGCCCCGCCCGAGTTTGCGGCACACGACAAAAAGGGCCAAGGCAGCGGCAGCGCCTTCGTCGTCAGCAGTGACGGGTATCTCGTGACGTGTGCCCATTGCGTCGAGGGATCGACGAAAATCGAGGCCGTGCTCGGCGGGCAAACGTATCCGACCCAGGTCGTGGCCTTTGACAAGCCGCACGATCTGGCGGTCATTCGTATCTTCGGCACGAGTCTGCCCACCGTCCCGCTGGCCAACTCCGACACCGTCGAACAGGCCCAGGAGGTGCGGGCCGTCGGCTATCCCCTCTCGGATGTGCTGGGCGAGAGCGTCAAGATCACGCGCGGCACGATCGCGGGCATCGTCAATACGTCGGGGCGGAAGCTGTTTCAGGTCGACGCCAGCATCAACCCGGGCAACAGCGGCGGTCCGGTGGTGAACGAGATGGGCCAG
>DASZPH010000032.1:0-39779 GCA_035550375.1 Pirellulales bacterium
GCGCCCAGCGTCCGCTGAGCCGCGCTGACCGCGTCGTGCTCCGCCTTGGAAAGCCGGATTGCCGGTTCGCTGCCCGCGTTCCCCAATTTCTTACCAGTAAGTAACTTCGCGGCCTCCTGGTGGTCGCCAACCAAGCTAGAACGAATTAAACGGGACAAACGAATTAAACGGAACGAATTAAACGGGACAGGTCCAATTCCCGATTGGACCGTCCCAGACCCGTCCCTTATATGCTCCGAGAGAGTCGGTTACGGTCCGCCGATCTTGCATTTTGGCAACGCCTGACGGAGTTTGGCCACGCCCGCATCCGTGACTTGAGTCTTGGCAAGATCAAGCCATCGCAGGCCCGTCAGTCCTTGCAGATGAACCAGCCCAGCATCCGTGACTTGTGTGTTGTCGAGCCGGAGAGTTTGCAGGCTCGTCAGCCCTTGCAGGCGGGCCAGCCCAGCATCCGTGACCGGAGTGTCGTTGAGTCCAAGCATTTGCAGGCTCGTCAGCCCTTGCAGGTAGACCAGCCCAGCATCCGTCACCTGAGTATAGCCGAGGTAAAGGTCTTGCAGGTCCGTCATCCCTTGCAAATGGGCTAGTCCCGTATCCGTAACCTCACTACCGCCGAGCGAAAGTTGTTGCAGGCCCGTCCGGCCTTGCACATGGGCTAGTGCCGCGTCCGTACCCTGCGTGTTGTTCAGACCAAGCGTTTGCAGGCTGGTCAGCCCTCGCAGATGGACGAGCCCCGCGTCCGTGAGCCGAGTGTTCGTGAGAAGGACGGTAAGGACCTCGTCAAAGTAATCTGGCGGCAGCCAGCGCCGCAGGACGGTTACGGGGAACGCCTCGCTCTCACGGGGGTCGGATACGCCAGATCCTTGCACGAGTGCAAGAAACGGCACGTAGTCGACAGATCCTCCCATTGCTTCAATCGCCGCTACGGTCTGCCGCTGCCGCTCGGACGTCGTGACCCACCGGCCCAGGGCGACGCAGAGCACCGTGACGAGCAGGAACACCGTGCGCAGCGAGAGCTGCATCCAACGACGCGTCGGTTTGAGCGTGGTCAGCAGGCTGGGCATGCCTTCAGCATGAAGCCGTCAGAGGCGACTTGCAACCGCCGCGTCGTGACCGGCTTTGCCACCATGATCGATTACCTTCACGCGAATCCGGTTCGGCGGGGGCTGGTGGCCAGAGCGGAGGTTGGGAATCGTCTCGTGCACGCGGGTGCGCAGGGCTGTGTGGCAGGTGAAGCTGGAAATTGACGAGAGTGCATGAACCAAGCTGGCAATGGGATCATGCGATTGACGCTTCAGCACGCCCTTCGGAGTACCTCAGGGCGTGCCACCCGCCGCATTATTCACCGGCCCACTACAAACCCGAAGCCTGAGCGAGGAGCACGACGCAGCTTCCCTCGCTCACGCTCCGGGTTCGTGTCGGCGCAGTCGGCGCGCAAGCCTGCGCCTCCGTAGCACAACGAACACCGCGCAGAGCACGCTCTGCTTCAGCCCGCCAAAAGACCGGAGCGGGCGAGCCGGCGGAGGGTTTTGGCCAGGAGGCGAGAAAGGACCTCCGGCGAGGGTTCGGCTCCGTCGCCCGGGAGGCCGGCGAAAGAGATCTCGCCAGAGTCGGCTGAGGCGGAGAGGGCCTGCAGAAGCTCGGCGTGGGTCTGACGGCCGTCGAGCCGGAGCAGAACCTGGCGGTCGAACTCGTTCAGCGCTAGTCTGCGGTGCCGCAAGGTCGTGACGTTCGCGCCTTCTTTCGCCTGGAGGCGCGCCAGCGGGCTCGCACGCGGCCGCTCGCTGACTTCGGCGACTTCGGACCGGGGGTGCAGGTGGAGCCCCACCAGGCCGATCAGGGCACATCGCAAGAGCGGCTCCTTAAGAACCGTCGGGTCCTGGAGCGGGTCGAGCTCGAGGTCACGCGGGCTGTGCAGATGGCGACGCGCCTGCAGGTAGAGCTCGTCGAACGCGATCAAGCGCGGCCATCGATCGAACAGCGTCAGCAGGGCCGCTTTCACCCAAGGCTTGCTTGTCGAAAGCGTGACGCCCTCGTCGGTGCGAAACTGCAGGACCGACGGAGCGTCGCTGCCCCGGCTTTCGACGGGGATGGCGCGCCCCTCCAACAAGAACCGCTCGATCAACTCCGGCTGGGGCTCGCGGTTGAGGCGCGCTCCCTCGTGGCAGAGCAGGCTGCGGCGGAAGGTTCGCCCGCGCAGAAAGTCGAGGTGCTGCTCGCGGCGCACCAGGTCGCCGGGGCAGCACAAGGGACTCTGGCGGACCTTTTCTGGCGGCGCACCGGCGCTATCCCAGAGCTCCGCCTCGGCGATGAATTGCAGGCGATGCTCGGCTGCTCGACCGACAAACTCATGAAAATAAACCGGTTCGTTCACGTCGCCCAAGGGATCGTGCAGGATGCACTCGTCGGGCAATTTTTGCCAAAGCCTCCATTCGCTCTTGATGGACTCCGCAAACGGCGACGTCGGACGGCTGCAACTTTGGCCGAGGACTTCGAGAAACTCTCGCGCTTGCCGCACTCGCTCACGCGGCGGCGCCGCGGCGTCGACGTGGTCGAGAACCATCTCGCGCACCATGCGGCGGCCGTGCCAGCCCGGATAGGTGTTGTAGCTCACGTAGGCCACGCCGTCGGGCCTGAGATGGGCGGAACAGATGGCGAGGATCTTGTCTTGCACCAGGCGCGGCACCCAAGAAAAGACCCCATGACAAACGATGTAGTCGAACTCGCCGAGCTGGCGGTCGACGTCCAGGAGGTTCATCACGCGCAGGTCGATGTTTCTCAACCCCAGCGCATCAATGGTCCGCTGGCCGTCGGCGATTTGCCGCGGTGAAAAATCGAGGCCGACGAACCGGCCTTCAGGCAGGCCCAGCGCCATCGGAATGACGTTGCTGCCGCGGGCACAGCCGAGCTCCAGCACGCGACATGCCCGAATGCCGGGCGGCGTCATGCCAAACAACGTTGCGACCGTGGCCAGCGAGTCGGGGTGTGTCTCCGCGTACGGCCCGCTCTCGTAGGGTACTTCGTCGTAGAGTCGGGCCTCTGCGGTCGACATGCTTCGCTTACGATTCCCGGCGAGGCGACGCGAAGGGAGAGGATTCTCCCGAATCGAGTACCGCGACGCGAGACACCACTTCCAAAGGGCCGCGAGGCGGGTTCATCTGACTGAAATATACGTCTCGCAACCCGTCTGTCCACGTGGTTCGAATCGATCCCGGCGCGGACGTGCGGACGTGCGACCGTGGATGCGAGATTTGGCCGGCATCACGCCGCCATTTGACGCCCGGGTTGCCCGCCGTTTAACATGCCCAATCGCCGCTGGCGGCCGAGGATACGTCCATGACCGAATGCTCCATCATCCCCATTCCGCTCACGCGCGGCCGGCTGGTGTGCCTGGCCGCGCTTGTTCTCGTGGCGTTTCCGCTCGCCTGCGGCGAGACCAAGAAGGCGGGGGAGGGCGCCCAGAGCACGAAGAAAGAGCTTCCCTGGAAAGGCGTGAGCGTACGCCTGGTCGTCGCCGGAGACAGCCGGCTCGCTGAGGCGATCGGCCGGCTCAAGGGGGAATGGCGGGCCACAACCGGTGCCGAACTGGAGGTGACCGAAGTCGCCGAGACGGAAACGGCCGACGATAAGCAAGCCGACGCCATCGTCTACCCGGCCTACGATTTGGGAATTCTCGTCGAACGCGACGCCGTCCGTCCCCTGCCCGACAGTGAGCTGACCAATCCCGCCGTTGGCTGGGAAGAAATTCTTGAGGCCGACAAGACGCACGACGCAAGCTGGGCCTCCGTCTCCTACGGTTTTCCCTTCGGGTCGCCGACGCTCGTCTGCTGCTACCGCAAAGATCTTGTCGAAACGTTGGGACGCGAGCCTCCTCGGACCTGGGCCGACTACGACGAGCTGGCGGCGCTGCTGGCCGCCCCCAAAGAGGCGTCCGATTCCCCGCCCGTCGGCACCTGGTCGGGCACGATCGAGCCGCTGGCGAAAGGCTGGGCCGGCTTGACGCTGCTGGCCCGCGCCGCCTCCTCGGCCAAGCATCGCAACCACTACTCCACCCTGTTCGACATGGAGTCGATGGAGCCGCTCATCGCCGGCCCTCCCTTCGTGCGGGCGCTCGAGGAGTTGATCTCGGCGAAGAAGTATATGCCGGAAGAGGCGCTGGAAGCGTCGCCGGAACGTGCCCACGAGGCCCTTCTCAGCGGCCGCTGCGGCATGGCCCTCACGTGGACCTCGGCCGCTTTCTCGGCCGGCCACGGGCAAGGGACAGACGACAAACCCGCGTCACCATCAAACGAGTTTTCGATCGGATTTGCCTTGCTTCCCGGCTCACCCCAATCGTTCAATCCGAAGACGGGCCAATGGGACGCGCGGCGCAGCGACGAATCTTTGTTCGTGCCGATGGTCGGCGCCAGCGGTCGCCTCGGCTCGGTCACCAAAGCCAGCTCGCAGCCGGACGCGGCTTTCCAGTTGCTCGGTTGGCTGTCGGGAAGTCAATGGAGCGAGCGGGTGTCGACGGCGAGCGGCGAGACGACCCTGTTTCGCAAATCGCAGCTAAACAGCGCCCGCGCCTGGACCGACCCGCGGATCGACGAGGCGGCGGCCGACGAATACGCCGAGACGGTGCAGAGGGCGCTAAGCTCGGCCGACTTCTTCGGCGCGCCGAGAATGGCCGGACGAAAACGCTACCTGGCGGCGCTCGACGAGGCCGTGCGATCGGCCCTTACCGGCGAGCAGACAAGCGAGCAAGCGCTGGGTGCCGCGGCCGAGGAGTGGCGCAAGATCACGGCCGAACTGGGCCTCGATCAGCAGCGATCCGCCTATCGCCGGAGCCTTGGCCTGCGATGACGTTGCCCCTGCGAGTCGCGCTGATCGGCACGGGTGCCATCGCCCGCAGCCAGCACCTGCCGGCCTGGATGAGCCTGCCGGAGTTCAAGGTGGTGGGGCTGGCCGATCCATCGCCCGTGGCCCTGGCGGCCGTGCCCAGCGAGTTCGACATCGTGCGCCGGGTTTCGGACTATCGCGAGCTGATCGACGACCGCGACATCGACGTGGTCGACATCTGCGTCCCCAGCGCGCTGCACGCCGAGGTGGCCACGGCGGCCCTGGCCTCGGGCAAGCACGTGCTGTGCGAGAAGCCGATGGCCACGTCACGGGCCGACGCAGCCCGCATGCTCGACGCCTGGCGGGCCAGCGGCAAGAAGCTGATGATCGGCCAGCACATGCGATTCGAGCCAAGCGTCTTGCAGTTGCGCACTTATCTGCAGCGCAACCCGCCCGGCGACATTTACTACACGCGCGGCCAATGGCTCCGCCGCCGGCGTCTGCCGGCCCGGCCGGGCTTCACGGACCGCCGTCTGAGCGGGGGCGGGGCGCTCTACGACTTGGGGGTGCACATGCTCGATCTCGCCTGGTGGCTCACCGGCTGCCCGCGCCCCTCCAGCATCTCGGGCCAGACGTTCAACCGCCTGGCCCGCCGGCGCGACCTGGGCAGCGAGTGGGGAACGTGGGAGCCGACCACCATCGACGTGGAAGATTTTGCCGTCGGCTTCGTGCGCTTCACCAACGGAAGCGCCCTGTCGCTGGAGGTAAGCTGGCTCGCGTTTCAGCCCGAAGACGAGTTCTGGCGGCTGCAGCTCTACGGCACGCACGCGGGCATCATGTGGCCGGAATGCCAGCTCGTGGGCGAAGATCAGCTCATCCCCTGGAACCTGCAGCTTGCCGACGCCAAGGGGGACAAGGCCCACCACCAGGTGATCCGCCAGTTCGCCCGCGCGGTGCTGGAAGACCTGCCCGTGCCCGTGCCGCCGGAGCAGTCGGCCAACGTCATCGCCATGCTCGACGCGCTCTACGCTTCGGCCGCCTGCGGCAGCGAACGCCCGATCGAACCCTTCGATAGCGTCGGCGGCGGCTCGGGGTAGCCGAAGTCGGCTACTCCGTAATCACTTCCTTCACGGGCTGCACGAAGTGGGGCGACTTCTGCGATGTGGTCAGCTCGGCCGCCTTTTTGTCGGCCTGCTTTCGCTCGCTGTACTCGAACAGCGCCACGCGCTTCATAGACTGATTGAACACCCCCCAAAATGCCTTAAGCCGGACTTCTTTGGGGGTCTTGCTGCGCGTCTTGCGCTTGGGGGCCGCTTTTTTCTCCGCTGGGCTCTTGGCCGCTACGCCAGCGCTCTCAGCCGCCTCTTCTGCGCGCCGCAACTCTTTGCGGTTGATGATCTTACGAGCCATACTTCGTCTCGATGCGGGATAAGCGGAAGCCTGGGACAACGGGCCGGCGATGCCGAACCGTGCCATTTCCGCTAAGTATAACGGTCACGAGGACTTTCCGCTATTCCATCCCAGGTTTTTGAGAACGGGCGGCCGTTCGCGGACCGTGCAGTCTCCTCCCGTAGTCGCGTTCGCCAGAACGCGGGCGAGGCGGCGAGGGCGGACCCGCGTTCTGGTGTATCGGCCCGCGGGAACGGTCCGCGGCGCCTTGGGATTTCGGCTCGTTTGGAGGCTCGATTTCTCCGCTTCGGCGGGTCTCCACGGATTTTAAGACCAAGGCTCGCAAGGTGTTTTGGCCTTGCTCTTCAGCACGGCCGAGCGGGTACGGGCTTAAGATCGAGTGGGGAGGTTCCTGGCCAAAAGCACCAGCACAAGGGTGAATGCGATGGCTGCTGCCGGGACACCAAAGACGAAGCCGGCGATCCCCGCGTGCCCTGCACTGCGTGTGACGTAGAAGCCTGCGCCATTGAGCGCGAGCCCAAAAAGCAATCCCGCTACGGTCCAGGTAAACGGGTCTCGCCCCTTCACCTCTGCTTGCTCTTTCGGCGCCTGATACGGATTCTCGATCACGGCGCCCATTCTACCGCCCAGCGCATAAAAGAAGCCGCGTCGGGAGGGAACCCAAGGACACGGCTCTAGGGCGTGCGCTGAGGCTTGCGCCCAGCTAACAAAATCTACGGCAGGCGGAACCCTCTGTCTGTCGGGGAAAGCCGTGTATTGGCTGTCGGGGAAACCCCTACAGAAAAGCCGGCCGGCCAGACACCACCAACCGGGCCGACGGCGGGGCTGCTTGCGGCCCGGCTACTCGCTCGGCTCGATCGGCGTGGCTCCCGGCGGAGGCGTGCCGTGGCCTTCCCGAACGTAAGCCGCCCGCTGGCGGGCATACTCGTCTGGCGTCGGATCCGTTTCGGCGACGCCCCCGGCCGCCTGCTCGAACAGCCGCTTCAGATAAGTGCGACACCAGCCACAGCCGGTGCCGGCCCCAAAACACTCGCTCAGTTGACCGGCGCGGCGCGGTTTTTCCACCCGCAGAAAGTTCAGGATCTTCCGCTTGGTGACGTGGAAGCACAGGCACACTTCGTCGTCGAGTTGCATTCCGTCGACTTATCTTCAGCTTTTGGTTTTGACGTAAGCCCGAAGCTCGGACAACTCGCGCTCGTAGCCGCCCGAGAGAATCGGAAACCGGCACCAGGTCTTGGGATCGAGGTTTTCATCGTCCACGTGGAACGAAGGAGCGTAGCGCTCCCGCTTCCATTGGTTGCGGCACCAGAGCCGAAAGAAACGCTCGACCCACACGGCAAGTTGCTGGGGCGTGTATTGAGCAAAGCGCGTGCGGACACGCAGGTAGACCTCCAGCGGGGTGTATTTGTCGCGGATCGCCGCCCGCTCGATTTCGTCGAGCAACGGGTAGGGCATGAGATCCTGTTCGTCGGTCTGGCAGCGGGCCAGCGGCCGCAACTCGGCCGTCGGCGCCTGGCGGTTGACGGCCGCCAGTTCGGGTATCGCTCGCCAGCCCTGCGGTCCGCCCCGCTCGAGCCACTTCAGCCACTGGATCAGAAACGCCTTGTCGATGCCGGCGATGGGGCTCAATCCGCCGCTGGTGTCGCCGTCCATCGTCGCATAACCAACGGCCGCCTCCGACCGGTTGCTGGTCGAAAGCAGGAGGGCGCCCCGCAAGTTCGCCAGCATCCAGACGCCCGGCGCGCGGGTGCGCGCCTGGATGTTTTGCAGCGCAAGATCGTCGCGTTGCCAGTCAAGCTCGCGACCGATGGCGTGCGAGACGATGTCCGTATATCGTTGCACCAGGTCGTCGACGTTCCATTCGACGAATTCGGCGCCGAGCGCGCGGGCCACGCCGTGCGCCGCGTCTCGCGTGGTTTGCGAGCTGTTGCGCGTGGCCTGATACACGCACGTCAGCAGCGAGCGAACCCATGCCGCCGGCGTCCGGTCTGCGGCCGTGTCGTGTGAACCTGCCAGGTAGGGAAGCTTGCGTAAGAACCCTTCGGTGCCCAGCTCTCGCAGCCCCATTTCTATGCCCATCGTGGCCAGGCAGGCGACGGTGGCCGAATCGACCCCGCCCGACAGCGAGACCACAAACCCGCACGATCGGCTCTTGCGCATGTAATCGAACAGGCTCAGGCTGATCGCGCGGGCGAACTCTTCTTCCTTGACGTAGGCCCCTTTCTCCCATTCCGCGACGGCCGTGCCTTCGGCCTCGGGCACAAGCTGGGGAAAGGTGAAATCGGCGCGGACGCAATCGGCCTCCGCCTCGAGCGTCGGCAAGAAGCTGCCGGTGCGCGATTGGGCCATGCGCGTGGCATCGACGTCGACGAGTGCGGTGGTCAGTTGAAAGTCGGCAAACGAGAATCGGGGCCCGGCCGCGACCAGTTTGCCGCCTGAGGCGACGAGCGCGCCGCCGTCGTAGATTGCCCGCCCCGCCTCGTTGCCCAGCAGGTTGGAGTAAATGTAGCTGACGCCAAAAGCTCGCGAGCCCTCCAGCACGAAACGATGGCGGACCTCCGCTTTGCCGAAGGCGAAGTGGCTGGCGCTGGGGTTGAAGATCATGTCGACGCCGCGCAGCGCCAACTCGCTGCCCGGCCGGTTGGCCACCCAGGCGTCTTCGCAGATCTCGAAGCCGATCTTCAGCCCGCCGCAGTTGTAGTGGATATCGCCCGTCGGGTAGTCGTGGCCGAGTACGGCAACCTGGCCGCGGTGGCCGGCCGGCCACGGCTTGAACCAGCGAGGCTCGTAGTGAATGCCGTCGCCCGCCAGAAATCGCTTGGCGGTGAAGCCGAGGATTTTGCCGTCGGCCGCCAGGCAGGCCACGTCGAACAGGCCGTGGTGGTAGAGCAGCGGAAGGCCCAGGGAGACGATCATGCCCCGCGTTTCGGGCACGATTTCGCCCAGCACCTGCAGAGCCATGCTTTGTAAGCCGGGCGACAGGAAGGCGTCTTCGCAGCCGTAGCCCGTGATGCACAATTCGGGCAGGCAGAGGAGCGTCACGCCGGCCGCACGTGCCCCTTCGATCGCGGCGAGGATGCGAGCCTTGTTCCCGTCCCAGTCGAGCGGTGTCTGGTTCAGCACCGCCGCCGAGACCTTGATGAGCTTCATGGTTAAATCATATGGTGCCGCCGGCGCCAGCGAAAAGAGGAATCGCGCGGACTCCTTAAAACTGTAGTTCAGACGTAAGCTCTGGAAATAGCCGCAGATGAACGCGGATTCAGCGGTCGAATTCCAAGGAGATGCCAGGACAACAGTTCATGGCGACCTTGAGCCCTCCGCTCAGGAAAGAACCGCCAGGATCGCCTTGCAGAAATCGGGAAGATCATCCGGCTTGCGGCTGGAGACGAAGTGGCGGTCGACGACCACCGGGGCATCTTCCCACTTGGCTCCGGCGTTGATCAGGTCGTCTTTGATTCCAGGAGAGCCGGTGACGCGCACTCCGCGATAGACGCCGGCCGAAATAGGTATCCAGCCGCCGTGGCAAATGGCCGCCACGAGCTTGCCGGCGGCTGCGAATTGCCGTACGAGCTCGAGCACCTTGGGATCGCGGCGCAGCTTGTCGGGCATGAAGCCGCCCGGAACGATCAGGCCGTGGAAATCGTCGGCCTCCATGTCACGGATCGCCGCGTCGGAAACGCAGGGATAGCCGTGTTTGCCGGCGTACTTCCGCTCCGCCTCCGGGCCGGCGACCACGAGGTGGGCCCCGGCCTCGATCATGCGAAGCTTGGGATACCAGAGCTCAAGATCCTCGTACACGTCGTCGACGAACATCAGCAGCCGTCGGTCGGCAAGCGGGCGCTCGTTACTAGCCATGGTTCGAATCTCCTCTTCCTTGCGAGCATTCAACGCGATGCCTACCGCAGCACGGCGTCGAACAGCCGGTAAGCCTCTTCGCGCATTTCGTCGGGAAAATCATGAGCACAGTCGGGATGCTCGACCCGCAGATGGTCGCGCACCCCGTAAAGCTGGAACACGCGCCGCGCGGCGGCCGCCAGCCGATCGACGCTGTCGAACTTGAAGTTGCTGTCTCCCAGGGGCGCCACAATGAGCACGTGCCGCGGCGCCAGCGCACCGATCATCTCCGAAAAATCGAACGGAATCTCTGCGAGCCGGTTACGGTACTCGGCCAGCTTGGGCATGTAGCGGGTCTGGCACCATCCCTGTCCCGCGAACCAGACTTTCTCGTCGCCGCTCATGTAGTCGAGATAAGAATCGAGGCCGCAACTCGACACCACCACCTTGATCCGGTCGTCGAAGACGGCCGTGTAAACCGAATTGTGGCCCCCCAGGGAGTGGCCGATCGTGCCGAAGGCGTCGGGGTGGACGAAGTCAAGCGACGCCAGCAGGTCGAGGCCGCGGATGTTGTCCCACACGGCCTTGAGCGTGCCGCTCTTCCAGCCGAGCGCTTCGAGGTCGGGCTGATACTTGGCCAGAAGCGGATAGCTGGGCGCCAGCGTGACAAAGCCTCGCTCGGCCAACTCGCTGGCGTAGCTGCGGTTGGCCTTGCTTCCCAGGCCGACCACCACGCCATGCCCGATGACGTTGTCGGTGGGGTGCGGGCATAAGATGGCGGCCGTGCGCTTCCCTTGTTCCAACGCGGTTTTCGGGACGCACAGGTACGCCGGCACACGTCCTGCCGGCTCCGAGCTATAGGTGATCAGCCGCCTGACGTAACTGCCGCAGTCGACCTCTTCTTCGACCTTCATGTCGAGCGGGCAGCGTTTTTCATCCCCCGGCAGCCGCCCCATCACCGACTGCATGCCGTCCAGAATGTCGGCCCGCCGCTTGAGCCAGTCGGCGGTCGTCTGAACCGGCACCAGGTCGTTCTTCGGGCCGCGGTAGACGAGCAGATTGTCACGTGGCAGCCGGGGCACGGCAGTCGAGTCGGCGGCCCGGCCCGAGGCGGCGACGGCGGCCGCGCACGCGGCGCCGATGCACGCCAGACTTGTCAGATTCAGTCTCATCGATGTTCTCCTAGGGGTTTCACCCTACGTGCTGCCGAACTCGGCCGCAAGCTCTTCCAGGCTCGCCGGACACGACCTACGATTGACTCCTGCATGAGGAGCAATTTCGAAGTTTGGGCCCAGCAGATCAAGGGGCTGCACTGCGCGCTGGAAAAACTGGGCGCCAAGGCGGCGGCGCTGGGCATGCCGGAGGCGGGGAGCGAAGAATGGTTCGCCCTGCTCAAACGCAAGCTTCTGCCGCAGCTCGAAACCAGGCCCGTGCTCGTCGTGGCCGTGGTCGGCGGAACGAACATCGGCAAGTCGGTGGTGTTCAATCACCTGGCCGGGCAGAACGCCAGCGCCGTCAGCCCCTTGGCCGCGGGCACGAGACATCCCGTGTGCCTGGTGCCCCCCGGTTTCGACGGCGAGGCGGACCTCTTTCGACTGTTCGAGGGCTTTGAGCTGCGGCGCTGGCAGTCGGAGAAGGACTCGCTGGCCGAGTGTGCCGAGCATTTGATCTTCTGGCGGGTGGCCGAATCGCTTCCTCCGCGCCTGCTGCTTTTGGACACGCCCGACGTCGACTCCGACGCGGCCGTCAATTGGCTGCGCGCCGACCAGATTCGCCGCGTGGCCGACGTGCTGATCGCCGTGCTCACGCAGCAGAAGTACAACGACGCCGCGGTGAAGCAGTTCTTTCGCAAGGCGGCCGAGGCCGACAAGCCGGTGATCGTGGTCTTCAACCAGTGCGACCTTGCCGACGACCGCGAATACTGGCCGCAATGGCTGGCGACGTTTTCGCAGGAAACGGGGGTGCGGCCGGAATACGTCTACGTGATTCCCTACGACCGGTCGGCCGCCAACCAGTTGCGGTTGCCGTTCTACGACGTGGGGGCCGACGGCCAGGCTCCGCTCGGCGAGCCCGCCTCGTTGCAGGCCGAACTGGCCCACCTGCACTTCGACGCCATCAAGCTCCGCACGTTCCGCGGGGCGATCGAGCGCCTTCTCGACCGGCAGACGGGCGTGCCCGCCTGGCTCTGGCGGCTGCGCGACGCAAGCGGAGAATTCGCGGCCGCCAGCCGGACGCTGAGCGCGGCGGAAATGGCCCGGGTCAACTGGCCGACGCTGCCTCCGCGCCTGCTGGTCGACGAGATCCGCCGCTGGTGGGACGCGCGACGCAGCGGATGGTCGCGAAAGATTCACGCCTTCTACCGGGTCGTCGGCCAGGGCGTCTCCTGGCCGGTTCGCGAGGCGTGGCGGCACGCGCGAGGAGCCGGCGAGCCGCCGCAAGAGACGTTTCGCGCCCACGAGCTGCAGGCGATTCTCGAAGCGCTCGAAAAGCTGCTGGGCGAGCTTCAGCGGCTGGCGCAGGTGGGCAACGACGTCCTGCGTCCCCGGCTGGCGGCCATGCTGGGCGGCGCGTCGCGAGAAACGCTGCTGGCGCGGGTGTCGGCCGCCCACGCGGCGCTGCCCGCGCTCGACGACGATTACCGGGCGTTTCTGCAAGCCGAGCTCGACCGCTGGAGTGAAGCAAATCCAAACGCCGTCAACGTGCTTCGATCGCTCGATCACGCGGCCGCACTAGCCAGACCGGCGATCACCGTCACCCTGGCGGTGAGCGGCTGGATCCTGGCCGGCGACGTCGTGGGCCAGGCGGCCGCCCACGTCGCCGGTCAGACGGCCAGCCACCTGGCGACCGAGGCCATGATCGCCGGAGGAACGACCGTAGGGGGCGAGGCGGTGGTGAGCGTCACCGGCGAAGGGGTGACGCAAGCGGCGGCGAGGCTTTTTCGGCGGCTGCAACTTCATTACGCCGAACTGCGCGCCCGCTGGCTCGCCAACTGGCTGGAGAAAGAGATGCTGGGCAGCTTGCTCCTGCCCTTGCGCGAGGGTGCGGAGATCGTGCAGTCGCCGCCTTTTCGCGAGATCGAACTGGCGCTCGACGGACTGCGGTCGGTGGCCAGTCATAGCGAGCAGGCTGGCGCGGGTGGTGATTTCAGTTGCCCCGCTGTCGATCAGAAACCAGACGTGACGTGATATTCGCCGTTGCTGATCCGGCCCCGTCGAGCTTGCCGCGATGGTGAAGAAGACGGTGCCGGTGCGAGCGTGCGATTTGGGCCGGAACTTTGTCCTTTTCGCCGGCACGCCAAATGAGCCAATGTTCGTCCCACCTCGGATCGGCGTCGCCAACGCGTTCAGGCTGCCGCCTAGTGCTTCCATTTGACCGCATGTCAAACAGGAATTGAGACTCGTCCTGGACTTTTAGGTGCCTAAAAAGCGGTCATCGTCAATCGTCGCGTGGCATGCAAATCGTGACCAGGGCCGCTCCCAAAAAAGCGCACGACAGGCAGACCACGGCCAGATAGACGGGGTTTGATTGGGCCTGGAACCAGCCTACCCGCAGTCCAAGCAAAAGAACGATGCCGAAGGAGATGACCAGCATCGTCTTCAAGGTGAACTGAGGCCGGGCCATGGATCGGATTTACCTCTTTGGCGGTGCCTCCAGGAAGTAGGCTGATACCGGGTTCGCATACGTTCTCGATTGAAGCAATTCGCCATTGGTTGCCGCCCTGGCCTTCGCCAGCCGAGTTGCATCGTTCTCGCGCCTTCTCAGATCGCGCTCGAACTGAATGCCGCCCGCGAACGCGGCGACAACAAGCACCAGCCAAAACAAGTCTCTCAAGCTGAACTGAAACCGTCGGCTCATTGGGGTATTGTAGCCGGTCGAGAGGGTCCCGCCGATATTGTGGGGATGACGGTAGTGGGCTATTCCTGTGCGCCTGAATTTTGAGTGGTCGCGCGGCGACCAGGGGCGATCAGTGTCCGCAACCAAATCGCCGCGACCACTTCTGCTGATACGCGATCATGGGCGCCCCCACTTCGTCTGGGTCCGGTCGCAGGCACATGCCACCGGAGCCTTCAATGCGGGAACAGCCTGGTCCGACTCGCCCCACCAGCGACGGTGCGACTTGAACGGCTTTCGCTTGTGGGGAAATGGATCTTCTCGCGAAAACAGGCCGCGCAGACCAATGTAGATGGTTACGACGCTCGGTTGCGGCTGGCGCCGGGCATTGCGACGGCGCCTGGATTCGCTTTTTCGTCGGCGCTGACTCGGTTTTTCGTAAGCACCCGGCCGCGTCTTGTACCATTCGCGTCGATGGGCGAGTTGAGTGAGCCTCCTGAACCGCCGTAAAGCCTCGGAGAGTGTCTCTCCTTCGCGCACGATGACGCGCATTTAGAGCGTCTTTGGTCGGCTGACGCTGTGCCGGTGAATGGAGATTGGTTGACCATGTTGCCACAACATAGCCCGTCGGGCCGGGAAAGGCCATTAGACCGCGCCAGAGCGGGTCGGGCAAAGAAGGCCAAAGGTTCGGTAGTGGGACATCTTTTTGTGGCTGATCGCTGGTCGCGTGGCGACCAGCCCGGGGGTGCCTGAGAGTCGGGCGTCAGTATTCGCGGGGCGGGTGGACACCTGGTGGCAATGCGTCATCGGCCTGCTGACGTTTCCTCTCGTCGCTGAGTCTTTCCCATACACGCACATCCCCGAACGCATGGGGTTTATGTCGCTCGCGCTCGAAGTGGATGCCGGCTGCAAAGCACGCCACGCAGGACATCAGCCAGAGCATCGTCTTCAAGGTGAATTGGGGGCGACGCATGTGGCTAGTCCGCGAAGGGGTCGTTTGTTAGTTCTGCCTCATCGACTCGCCTTTGACGCTCCCGCTCGAAGTGGACACCGGCAAAGAATGCAGCCACGACCAGCATGGCCACCAGCAGCGCGCGGAGGGTGAATTGTGGGCGGGGCATGGGTTACGGGCTACGGCGTCACCAATTGGAACACGAAACGGTTTGCGGCGCCTTGGCGAACATCCGCCTTAAATCCCGATGCGTTCGGATCGTCATAGTTCTCAGGAATGACTGATAAAAGCTCTACTGGTTTCACTGCTCCGATCCTAATCTTGGTCGGGTCGATCAACTCGCCGGTTATAGCATCTCGCATTGGACCATTGGCGAATCGTTTTGCGACGCGGACCTTATACGAACCAGGAAGGGCCGGAAGGCTAAATCCACCGGTTGCGTCTGTGCCGGTCCATCGCACTGTGCCATTGGCGTCCATAAAGCCGATTGAGGCACTCGTCAGAGGCGCACCGTCCAGTGTCACGATGCCACTGGTCTGAATCTCGATGGGCAACGGCGCTGGCGCTGGGAGGCGGATGAAATAGCCCAGGGGAATCGCAGCCCTGCCGTTGGCCCCTCCGTGGGCCACCGGTAATAACACGCGGTCGGCAAACCGCATTGAGCACCTCCGTCTGAGGTTGCGACTCGGCGTGGCCGGGTCTGGGATGAAAGCAAGCGTCTTAAACCGCTCTCATCCTACGCGCATCACTGGTGTGGAATCGTGTCGTTCGCGGTGCGCAGAGGTGTGGAAAGAGAAGTGCAGAACAATGGTGGCGAGAGGTGTGGAAAGGTGTGGGTTTCAGGAAACGCGAATTCGGTAGCGGCCACCCGTGACCTCTGCCATAACGATAACGCCTTTCCAATCGGGGTCGCTGTCAGCAAGCCGCTTAAGAACCTGCCTGGCGTCCCCGTGCCCGCTCTTCTGGACTATCTCATCCTTGTTCAACCCGTTTTCGCCGGCTTCGATCAGTGCTTTTACGACGTTGTAGCGGGCGTCAGTCAGCTTCGATTTTGTCTTTCCTAGAACGACTGGACGCTCTCCCGGCTTGCCGAGAACAACAAAGGGGGGCTGCGGAGTCGTCGCCTCGGGTGTCGCGCTCACGGCCGCTGTTCGTCTCCGCTTTTTGCTGTCGCTTGCTGAGACGTTGAGCGCTCCACTTGCCGCGACAATCGCGGTATTCGTCAAGTGTTTATCGGCTTCGAGGAGCCGCTTGTAGATTTCGGTCCGGTAGTTTAGGTCGTCGGCCCCCGTCGTATTCCCTAGACCAGGTGTTGCCACGGCAAAAGCGGTTCGCAACGTCGTTATTTCATCGAAGATGTTGAGCAGTCCGACCAGCCAATGCCTAGCATCGCCCCCGTCAGGTGCGATAATCTCTCCAACGATGCCGCCCCTCAGTAATTCCTGAATGCAGCGTTTTGTCTCCTTGATGGTCTCTTGGGCAGCTTCGGCTAGGCGTAGCAGCTTGTCGTGGTCATGCCCCTCCATCAAACTTTTCTGCGTCTCGGTGACTGGTTCCTGGAGCAAGCGTTGCGGCAAGCCCTTTGGATTATTCCGTGCGCTGGTCCAAATGCTCACGAGATCGAAAACGGCGAAGCGAGCGCGTGACACGGCATCGCGGAAGATGGCGATTGGCGATTCGTCGGGCACGCAAGACCCTCGCGACCCAGCAGCACGAAGCTCTAAATAGTCGCTGCATAGATCGCTCATTTCCTCAATTAGCTTCTTGCGCCGAGGCCCCGTAATCCCGTCGAGAACGAAGGCGGGAAGCCTCCTCAGAAGCTCGAAGAGCGCTCTTGTTGCATCGTCCGAGAGAAGGTTTCCGGTGTCTGCTGCGGTCCGTGGGAAGTGCGCCGTCCATGCATCCCCGCCAGGGCCATCGCGAAGGCCGTCCAGGCTCGCCGAGTCCCCGTGAAATAATTTCTCTTCGCCAGGCGTGCCGTGCGAGAAAATGAAGGCGGTCGCACGTTTACAGGCTTCGTCGTAGTCGGCCGGAAGGCACTGGCTCAGATCGGCCACAAAGGAATCAATGGCGCTAAGCCGCGCTGGCGTGAACCGCATCAAAGTCGCTACCCTTGAGCGGGCCGACCGATGCGGCGCGGTGGCAAGGATAGGAACCACCGACGCCGCAGGGGTCGCTTGGCCGGCAGGTTTGCAACCCTGTCAGCCGTCCCGTTGCGGCAATTTTATGGCGGCCGCCGCGAGCCTTCAACGATGAGGAGATACCAGATTCTCTAAAGCCGTAGCTGCTTTGCCCCGCCGCTCTGGCGCGGTCTAATGGCCACGGTGCCAATTCACGCCATCATATTCTCCTGACTGGAGGCCGCTCGTGCTTCGCTCTAAATGCTTGCTTGCTGCCGCCGCCTGCCTTTGCATGGCAGCGGTCGCCTTTTCCCAGGGTCCGCTGCGACCAGTGAACCGTCGAGGCCCCTTGGGTGAAATCCAGCCCGGTCTTCTTTCGGTGCTAGCCGAGCCTGCTGCTCGCGCGGATCTGAAGCTGAGCGAAGACCAGGAACGGCAGATCGGTGAAATACTGAGCCACCGGCCTGCGCACATTAAGGTGCAGGGATTGAATGCCGACGAAAGGCGAAAGCTCATTGAGACGACGAGCAGAGAATGGTCGAAGGTGGCTGCTCAAGACAAGGCGGCAGCGAAAGCGATCCTCAACGATGCTCAACGCGCACGAGTAGATCAGATCATCATACAGATCTGGGGCATCCAGGCGGTGGGCCTACCGGAAGTCGCTGAACTACTTGGTCTTACCGACGAGCAAAGGACCATGCTGCGCGAAATCGACCGTTCCGGCCCCACGGCGCCTTCTCCTGTCAACCTGAGAGGTATGACTGGCGAGCAACGCCAGAAGTCCATCGCCGATTGGGTTGCAGCGAGAAACGAGGTGGAGGCAAAAATGCTGGGAGTCTTCAGCGACGAGCAAAAAACTAAGTTTGCGGAAATCCGAGGGGAGCCGTTTGCTTTCCCGACGACGCAGCCGGGCAGCAACATATCGGAGTTGCTAAAAGGCAGTCTCTAGTTGGACAGATGCCGCGATTCCCATTCCTGAGTGGCTGCCCACTTTTCGGGCACGCCCACCGCCGCAAAGTTCCTTAAGCTAGTGCCATTCCCCCCATGAGCCGACGGTTTCAGTTCAGCTTGAGCGCGTTGCTGGTGGGAGCCGCCATCGCAGCGGCTTTCTTCGCCGGCATGGCCGCCCAGCGGCAACTTGACGTCTGGAGATACCGCGGCTACGACGAATGGCTCGAAAGACAAAGAGCGTTCATTGAGCAGCGACGATAATCAGCATGCCGCGCCCGCAATTCACCCTCCGCGCGTTGCTGGTGGCCATGCTGGTCGTGGCCATCGGGCTGACGGGTTACACACATCGTTACCGAGCACAGAACGCGTTCATTACATCCATTGACGAACGAGGGGGCGCAATCTACTACCAGCACGACGAGAGGCCCGAATCGAGAAGCCAGTCGCGATCGCCTTGCTGGTTCGCTTGGCTGTTCGATGGCGACAAGGTGGAGACCGTCGTACTGCGCGGCCGCAAGTTCGACGACGGCGATCTGCGACGGCTTGCGCTATTTCCGAACCTCAAAACGGTCATCTTCGAGACGGGCACGATCACAGAGGCTGGTGTGAGCCGGTTTCGCGCGTTGCTGCCAGATTGTGACATCATTCCGGATAATGGGCCGGTGTTTATCCGAAAGTTGCTCTGACTATGCCCCGCCCCCAGTTTTCCTTGAAGACGATGCTGTGGTTGATGGCTCTGGTCGGCTGGACTATTGTCACGATTCCGTTCTGGTTCAGTCGGTACAAAGAGGTATATCGGGACTGGGCGTGGGAGCGGGACCGCCCTCAGCGCGAGGCAAAGGAAAAGGCCACCCATATATTTTGGTTCGGCAGCCTTGAGCGCTACGAAGAAAGCCAGCGTTCGTCCATCGAAGAGAACATGAAGCGGTTGCACCCCCAACAGACTGGGCGCCCGACTGCAGGCGAAGCTGGTTCGCCAACGACCACCCCAGATTCTTCACCACACTAATCACCCACTACCCTCCCGCCCCAAGAGTTGCGTCGCCGTAGCGACTCTCTTATGCTGCTGGGATCTGGGCGCGTGAAAAAATCAATCAGGAGCATCGGGCGATGTCGACCAACGGGGAACTGAATCGCAAACTTCGCATGGCGCTGGTCGGAGGCGGCCAGGGGGCGTTCATCGGTCGCGTGCACTGCACGGCGGCCGTGCTCGACAACCGCGCCGCCCTCGTGGCCGGCGCCCTCTCCAGCGACCCCGCGAAGGCCAAGGCGTCGGCACCCGATTACGATATTCCCCTTTCCCGCGCCTACGGTTCCTACAAGGAACTGATCGAGAGCGAGAAGAAACTGCCGGCCGACCAGCGGATCGACTTCGTCTCCGTGGCCACGCCCAACTACACCCACCACGAGATCGCCAAAGCGGCGGTCGAGGCCGGATTCAACTGCATTTGCGACAAGCCGCTGACCTTCGACCTGAAGCAGGCCGAAGACCTGGCGGCGGCCGTCGACCGGACGGGCGTGGTGTTTGCGGTCTCGCACAACTACACGGGCTACCCGATGGTGCGGCAGGCGCGCGAGATGGTTTTGTCGGGCGACCTGGGCGAGATCAACGCCATCCGCTCGAACTACATCCAGGGCTGGCTGCGCACGCGGCTGGAGAAAGACTCTCAGAAGCAGGCGTCCTGGCGAACCGACCCGGCCAAGAGCGGCGCGGCGGGCTGCTTCGGCGACATCGGCACGCACGCCTACAACCTGGCCCGCTACATCACGGGCCTGCTGCCCGAGAGCGTGAGCTGCCACCTCAAGATCTTTGCCGAGGGGCGTCAGCTCGACGACTACGGCCACGCGGTGATTCGATTTGAAAACGGGGCCCTCGGCACCGTCACGGCCTCGCAAATCAGCCACGGCCGCGAGAACGACCTGTTTATCGAGGTCGACGGCACGAAGGGGGCCGTCGAGTGGCACCAGGAAGAGCCGAACAAATTACTCGTGCGGCGCAACGGCCAGCCGCTGGCGATCTACACCCGCAATCCGGGCGCGCCCTACATGATGGGCACCGCCTCAGCCGCCTGCCGCTTGCCGGGCGGCCACCCGGAGGCCTTTTTCGAGGCCTTTGCCAACGTTTATCGCAACGCCTTCGACCAGATGGCGCTGCGGGCCGCCGGCAAGGATTTTGAGAAAATCAACACGGTCTATCCCAACATCAACGACGGCGTGGAAGGGATGTATTTCATCCAGCAGTGCGTCGCCAGCAGCGCCGAGAACGGCGCCTGGCTGCCGCTGAAACACGCGCGGGCGCGCCGCTGATCGCCTTTGCTCGCTTAGGCCGCGATGCGCAACTGGAAGGGGCGCTGCGCTTCGCCAGCAGCCAGGCGGTCGAGCATTTGCTGGATGTGGCGATGCGTGGTGTCGAAGTAAGCCCATTCGGTCATCGAGCCGCAGTAGACGAATTCCTCCCTGCAGAAATTCTCGCGCAGGTCGCGATAGAGGTCCGTGCATTCCCGGCACAGGTTGGCGAAGGGTTGCAGAGCTGCGGGAATATCGTCGTGCGAGAGGGCCGAGTACTTGTATTTGTTGCCGAACGTTCCGGGCACGGCGGGAACGGATACGCCCAGCCAGGCGCTGAGTCGTTCGATGAGCGGCTGCCCCAGGTCGTCGAAAAACAAGACTCTTGAGTTCGGGAAGATGTGGTAGGCGTCGAGCGACAGGGCGACCGACTCCAGCCAGATTTGGAAGAGCTGCGATATCGGGCGGTCGGGAAACATCTTGTGCATCGACCAGATGGATTCGACCGGCGTGCGCATGATGTACAGATACTTGGCGTGGAAGAAGAACTTGCCCTGGAAGTCGAGATACGCCTGCGACCAGTTCTCAGGGTAAGGGTGAGGACCGAGGGCCACTTTCTCGCCGAGAAGCCGATAGCTGCCCGCAAGCCGCACGAGGGTCGCCATCATTCCGTTCTCGCGCACCACGGGCGGCGGTAGGTAGGTGCCTTTCAGGCGCCTGTTGCCCATCGTTGCGTGGTGCACGTTGAAGTAGGCTACAAAATCCGTGAGGCCGTCCTGGAGAAAGAAATTCGGTTCTTCCAGAAGCAAGATGTCGGGCGATCGATTGAGGCTCCGCGTGAGGATGGTGGTGCCCGAGCGGGCGCACCCCAGGATGAACAAGCCCTGCTTGTCCAAGCTTTGCAACGCTGGCAGGTTTGCCGTTGGGTTTGCGGGGGTCTCAACCTGAGCCGACGCCTCGCTGGGCGTGGCTTGCGGGCCGCGAACCAGTTCAGCAGACGGCCCGATTGCTCCGACTGCAGCCTGGAGCGCTTCGGCGGCGATTCTCTGGTTCTCGGCTACCGCGAGCAGGTTCTCGTTGACGGCGAGGATAGCTTGCAGTCGGTCCTGAAGTTCGGCCAATTGGCCGTGTAGCCGTCCGACACCAAGAAGCGATTGAGTTTTACGAGACAGCCATCGTTTAAGGGCGTCCTTGCCCATCGCGAGACATCCTCCTGATCCTATTAGGCCCTGTGGAAATCCACACGGCTAGGGAATAAGCGCAGAATGGAAGGCGTCCCGGCGATCCCCTGGGCAGCGTCCTGGCCGATTCAATCCCTAACGATTTCTTTATCGGCCGCCACAACCCAGGTTGGCCAGAAGTTTAGTGTTTGCCGCCGAACAGGGACAGGCCGATTTTGAACGGCGAAACGGGGAGAAAAGGGGGATTTGGCTAGCCCCGATTATTCACCGGGCCCCACCAAGCGCGAAGCGTAAGCGAGGAGCAAGGCAACTTCCCTCGCGCACGCTTCGGGTTCGTGTTGGCCGGCGAATAACGCGCTACAGCGCCTGCCGCGGAAGCTGCCGGGGGTAGGGGGGCGGTTCGGAGGGAGGCAAGGGCTCGCCAGTCGAGGCCCAGTGGTCGCGCTCCGCCGCGCTGGCGTAGTAGCGCAGCCAGATCTCCGGGTCGCCGCCCGTGTCGGCGCAGTCCCAGTGCAGATATCGCTGGGAGGAATCGATCTTCTTCTCCGGCGAAGGCAGGATGTCGCGGTAGATGACGCAGTAAAGCTGCCGGTCGGAGAGGTGGTCGGTAAAGTCGAGGACGATCCGCTTCTCGAAAAGCCTTTCGATAATGAGGCTGAGTTCCCTGTGCAGCGCCTCGTCGCTCAGCGCGTCGGGGTGGTGAATCTTCAGTTCGGGCTCGAACCACTGGGCGATCGGCACGACCGGGGCGCGCTCCCAGGCCAGCATGCTGGCCAGATACTCGTTCTCGACCGGCGTCGGCAGATCGTGCACGTTGAGCCGCGTGATCGACTCGTCGAAGAAAGGTTCGAGTTCGTCCCGCAGGCGCGCGTTCAGCATCAGGTGGTCGACGTCGTCGGAGCGGCTGAAGAGGGATTCAGACATACGGGTCTCGGCAAGAACAGAACATCCGTGGGTGAAACCAAGATCCGACTGTACCAGCCCGTTTGGGGCATACAAGTATTCGAGGCCCAATACTTTAGAGAAAATTCGATTGATTGTCGGTGCGGTCGCTATGATCGCGCATCTCCGGCGTTACAACCGGCGGAATCGTTGCATTTTGAGGCCGCCGCGAGGGGCATTCGAGAGCGTCTCGGCGCGTCGCGGCGCGATGCGGATGACTGTGGCATGCTGCGATGCTGTCGACGCGTTTAGCTGCTCTTGCCCTGTTAGGGCCAAGGAGATAGCATCTCGCGCCAATGGCGATTTGGCGCGCTGTGAATGGCGGCACGGCGTAGGGCAAGGCATCTGGAAAGGACTCCCCGATGGCAGTTACTCTGGCCGACCTCGCAAAACTGGTCGGCGGCACGCTGATCGGACCCGAGAAGCTCGAGATCGACGGCGCCGCGACTTTGTCGACAGCCAAGGCGCGGCAGATCACGCTGGTCGACTCGATCGAGAAATCGCACCGGCTGCAACAAACCTTGGCGTCAGCCGCGGTCGTTCCCCATGGTCTCGTTCCCGAAGGTTTCCCGGTCATTCAGGTCGGTGAAGTACACGCGGCGTTTGCCAAGATCGTGTGCCATTTTCGCCCCGTGCGACCGCAACGCAGGATGGGCGTCAGTCAGCACGCCGTAGTGAGCGAGTCGGCGCGGCTTGCCCGTGACGTCGACGTTCATCCTGGCGCGACGATCGGCGAGGGCGTGACGATCGGGGCGGGCTCCACGATTCACGCCGGGGTGCGGATCATGGCCGGCTGCACCATCGGCGAGCAGGTGACGATTTTTCCCAACGCCGTGTTATATGAAAACACCGTAGTTGGGCCACGATCGGTGATTCACGCCAATGCCGTGCTTGGCGCCTACGGCTTTGGATACGCCGTGGTCGACGGCAAGCATCAGTTGTCGGCCCAACTGGGATACGTCGAACTTGGCGCCGAGGTGGAAGTCGGAGCTTGCACAACCATCGATCGCGGCACCTATGGCCCGACGATCATCGGAGAGGGGACGAAAATCGACAACCAGGTGATGATCGGCCACAATTGCCGCATCGGACGCCACAACATGCTCTGCTCGCAGGTGGGGATTGCCGGGAGCACGACCACGGGCGACTACGTGGTCATGGCAGGACAAGCGGGAGTGCGCGACCATGTCCACATTGGCGATCGGGCCGTGCTCGGAGCGAAGGCGGGCGTGCCCAACGATGTGCCGGCCGACACCAGCGTCCTCGGCATTCCGGCGCGTCCGGAGCGCGAACAGAAGTTGATTTTCGCCGCCATCGCCCGATTGCCTGAATTCCGCCATCAGCTCAAGGAATTGCAGGCCGCCGTCGCCAGACTGGAAGCTCGCAGCACAGAAGCTCGCGGCACAGCCGGTTCGCACAGCGCAGCGGCATAGGCCCGATGCACGACCAGTGTTCCCATTCCCCAAGCTCTCCGGCCTCAGCGGTGTTCCGGCCTGCGCGCCGCGCGCTGCACTCGCCCGCTCCGTCCGTCACCGACCAGCGAGTCGGCCTGATGGCCGGCTGGGGCCGTTACCCGCAAGTGATCGCTGAAGCGATGACGCGGCAGGGGCTGCAGGTTTATTGCCTGGGCGTCAAACAACATGCCGATCCATCGCTGGCCGATTATTGCGCCGACTTTCAGTGGATTGGCCTGGGGAAGATCGGCGGCGCCTGCCGTTACTTCGTACGTCACGGCGTGCGGCAAGCGGCGGTGGCGGGCAAGATCCACAAACACCTCTTGTTCCAGGCGGGCGTGATTTATAAACATCTGCCCGACTGGGTGACGATCGCCGCCTTCTACAAGCATTTTTTGTTGAGGCGCCGCGATCTGCGAGACGACACGCTGATGAGCACCATGCTCGGCGTCTTCGCCCGCCACGGCATCACGTTCTGGCCGCCGACCGACTTTGCACCGGAGCTGCTCGTGAAATACGGACAACTGACGCGCCGCGGGCCCTCCCCCGCCCAACGGCGCGACATCGAATTCGGCTGGCAGCTTGCCAAGGAGGTCGGCCGCTTGGACGTCGGGCAGAGCGTGGCCGTGAAGGGCGAGACCGCGCTGGCCGTTGAGGCCGTGGAGGGGACCGACCAATGCATCCGGCGAGCCGGAGAGCTGTGCAAGCAAGGGGGCTTCACGGTCGTGAAGGTCGCGAAGCCGCAGCAGGACATGCGTTTCGACGTTCCCACGGTGGGCCTGGGAACCTTGAACACGATGCGCGAGGCCGGCGCCGTATGCCTGGCGATCGAAGCCGACAAGACGATCGTCGTCGACGAGGCCGACGTGATCCGTTTTGCGGACCGGCACGGCATCGCCATCGTCGCGGTCGGCGCCGACGGTTCGCTTCCGCCTGGGTGACCCCGCCACTCACCGGCGGAGAGGCGGTCGCAACGTTTCTTCCCTACGTCTCCGTCTCCGACGGCGGCACGTTCGAGGGACCTTCGGCCAGCACCCGCACGGCGGCTACCAGATCGAGGTCTTGCCGAGGAAAGACCGTTCGTAGGTCAAGGTGGAGACGCTCGTCGCGAACTCGGCCGACCACCGAACGTTGGCCCGTTCGCAGCCGAGCGGCCAGCCGATCGACGCTCATCTCGGCTGGCGTGAGAGCGACGCACCAGGTGGCCAGCTTCTGCGTCGGCACGGCGCCGCCCCCCAGATACGTCACGTCTTCAACCGCGTCGGCGGCGGCGATGGCCGCGCACGTCGCCATTTGCGGCGCGAGCCGCTCGGCCCGCGTGCGCAGATTCTCGACAGGCGTGCTCAGAAGCTGCAACAAAGGAACGCGGTATTTTGCCTGCTGCGGGTCGCGATAGAGACGCAAGGTCGCGGCAAGCGCGGCGAGCGTCAACTTATCGACGCGCAAAGCGCGTGACAGCGGGTGTCGCGAGACCCTTTCCACGAGATCGCCTCGGCCGACGATCACGCCACACTGCGGCCCTCCCAGCAGTTTGTCGCCGCTGAAGAGCACCAGGTCGGCCCCCTGCTTGATGCTCGCTTGCGCCTGCGGTTCGTCGGCAAAACCGAACTGGCCAAAATCGATCAAGGCACCGGAACCGATGTCGTGAATCACGCTCAGGCCTCGCGAGCGGCCCAGCCTGACCAGGTCGGCCAGCGCAACCATTTCCGTGAAGCCCTGCACGACAAAGTTGCTTGGGTGAACGAGCAGCAGAGCGGCCGTCGCTTCGTTGATCGCCTGCTCGTAGTCGGCCAGACGCGTCTTGTTGGTCGTACCGACTTCGCGCAGCACGGCGCCGCTGGTGGCCATGACTTCGGGCAGGCGGTAGCTGCCGCCGATCTCGATGAGCTGCCCACGAGAGACGATCACTTCCTTGCCGGGGGCCAGAGCCGCCAGCACGAGCATCGTGGCCGCGGCGTTGTTGTTGACGACGAGCGCCGCTTCGGCGCCGGTAAGCTCGGTGAGCAGTCCTTCGACGGCCAGCACGCGCCGCGACCTCTGGCCGCTGGCCAGATCGAGCTCCACGCTGGCGTAATCGCGGGCGACCGCCGTCATCTCGGCAATCGCGTCATCGGCCAAGGGGGCTCGGCCCAGCCCGGTATGCAGCAACACGCCGGTGGCGTTGATCACGGGGCGCAGATTGGGCTTCTCGGATTCGAGAATCCGCTCGGCGATCCGCTGGGCCAGATCCTTGATGTCCGGGAAGTTGATTTCGGCGGCCGTAGCCTGGATCTCGCTGCGCATATCGTCGAGGAACGACCGCACCCGCGTGACCACCACGTTATGGCTCACCCGCGACACGAGACCCTTCAGAGGCGGGCTCTCCAGCAGTTCGTTTACAGACGGAAGGTTGCGCAGCAGGTTGGTGGGCATGGTGCTCCTCGGTCGGTTGCGAAACCAACCCGAAGCGCGAGCGAGGAAAATCGGCGTTGTCCGCGGCGCCCGACCGCGAGTGAAAAAAGGCGATTGCCCTCGCTGACGCTTCGGGTTGGTGTGATGGGCCGCCCTCAATATGACAGGCACTGCGGCGTTCGATCAAGCATGCGGTGACAACCACTAGCGACGTAAGACGTAACCAGCCGGCCAAACGATCTTGCTTCGACGGCAATTTCGGCCTACGAATGGGCGACATTGGCCCCGGTAATTGTCGATGTTCAGACCTGCCATGCGTCGGTGTTGGCTTCGGTTCACGCTTCGCGGCGTGTTGATCGCCTTTGCGGTCTTTGGCGTCTGGCTGGCCTGGCTTTCCAACGGCGCGAGACAACAGAAGCTGGCACTCGCCCATTTACGGCCGGCGGGTGGCATGGCGTGCGACTATGCTTTCGCACCTGGCATTTTGCCGGTGTGGAACGCGGCGTGTGAAGTCGCCGCCCGCGGACCAGAGTGGCTAACCCCGTTTTTCGACATCGACATTGTGGCCAACGCTTCACACGTTCGGTTCGAATCGCCTAATCCCGCCGGTTGTGCGGTCCTGACGGCGCTTTGCCGTCTGCCCTATCTGGAAGAGATCTCCTTTGTAGAGACGCAAATCGAACCAGACCTGATCCTGTCCCTGCGTGAATTGCCAAATCTCCGGCGGCTGACCATAGAGCGGATAGTTGTCAGCGAACAGACGATCGAAGATATCTCGCAGTTGCAAACGCTGAAGGAACTTTGCCTAAAAGGCAGCACGATTTCTGAAACAGATCTATTGGCGTTGGCCAGGTTACGAACTCTCACGCAGCTTGATCTTACCGACGCTCGGGCCAGTTGGGGCGACATTTGGCGATTGGAGCAGCGGTTGCCTGAATGCCAAATCACGCCATCGACCCGAGATCATGTGTACGATTTGGTCTTCGTTGAACTCGATGATGCCACGGTCGAAGCTGCCAGCGGAGTGCGGGCCATTGATCGTACCGACTGGCCGGCCTGTTGGGTTAACCGACTTGCTCTTCAGGTTTCGCGAGTCGACCCGGATGGGGTCTTAACGCTCAAAGCGCGCGACAAATGCAAGCGGGAGCACGATGCTGTCCGAGCATGGGAGAGAGGTTTCGACGGCACCGTGCATATCAGCCACGTCGGCATTAATGAACACGGAAACCAAAGCGTGAGTCTTAACGCCTTCACGGATACTCAGTGTACGATCTGCGAAATTGCCCCTGACGGCTTTTGATTACGCCGCGCGGGCTCGCGGGGCTGCTTCCGCAGAACGTGACGTGAGAAGCAACACCGACGATTCGCCAGTTGCGGCTTCGGCCGCCATTGCCGCGTAACGGGCATACAACCCCATCGAGAGCAGCACGCATAGGTTGCCCGTCATCTCGCAGCCCTCTTCGAGCATCACCTCGCTTTCGCCCTTGTTCGGAATGACCCATGCCAGCTCGGCGGCGACCGCCAGCGCGTAGAATCCGGCCGTCGCAAACAGGGCGACGACCGCGGCGGGGGTGCGGGAGAGTTCCCGAACCAGTCGCCAGCCGACCGTCGAAAGGACAAGAACGTAGGCGATGACCCACCAGATCGTGCCGTCGCCGTGCAGCCGGTGGCCCGTGCCGTGCGACATCAGTTCCTTAAACCCTTCGTGGAGGCTGGCGCATTCGTCGACGCTCATCACCAACCAGCAGAGGGCGGCCACGAGCAGGATGGGCGCTCCCTTGGCGCCGGGCGTGCGGCGGCGGATCGACCAGGCCGCCAGCGCCGTCAGAGCCGCCAGCTCCAGCGTGGCACATGAAAACCAGACCGCCAGGCTCCCCTCGCCCTCCAAATCGAAGGTCGCCACCCGGCCGTCGGTCGTCATCGAAGCGAGCAGCGGCAGACATTTGTGTAGAACCTCCAGCACGCCGACGATCGCCAGACCGGCGGTGAAGAACAGGCCGAAGGCGCGATACCGGCGGGGAACGAGGTCGGTCAGGCGGAGTTGGGCCACGCAGCAGACTCCCGGGGTGATGGGAGGCGGATGATAGTGAAAAGGGGCAATCGACGTAAGGCCAGATGTCCTACGCCGCGGCAAGCACCCGCTGCCACCGCCGTGGCACTTCGGCAAACGCCGCTTGATACGTCGCTTCAAGAGGAACGGAGACCGCGAGCCCCGGTTCCAAAAAGAGGGGCATCTCGGCGATCGGCTCACCGATTGCCGTGTGAACAACGTAGGCCCGCACGCGATCACCGGATTCGTAGGCGGCCACCGTCAGAGGCTTTCCCTCCGGCAGGTAGTAGGCTTCGCCATCGATCGCGTCCCAGATCGCCGCGTGAATGCCCTCCGGATCGCGCCGCCCCGGCCGGTGCAGGTCGACGATCAAAAGGTGGACACCCGCCTCGATAAAATCGGCCGCCTTCTGCACGAATGCCTGAAACGGGTGCTGAGCTCCCTCATTGCCGGGCGAAACGATCTCCAGAATCGCCACCACCCGATCGTCACTGGTATGGCGCACGACGATCACGCTTTGCTTGCGGCGATAGAAGGCCATGTCGGTTTCAGCCACGGGCTGCAGCTTGGGTGCGGCCGGCCTGACAGCCGTTGCGGAGGGCGCGCTGGGCTCGCCCGATCCGTTATCGTTGCCGGTCCCTTGCAGGGTCAGAACGTCAGGCCCCAAGCCGGCCACGAACTGTTCCGCCAAGGCGTAGTAATCGCCGGGTAGCAGACCCTCGTTCAAGACGCGCGCGATCTGTCCGATCCAGGCTTGATGGAAGTGATGGAAGATGCCCGCATCGACGCGAGACCAATCGTGGATCGGCATGAATCAACTCCACGCCCCCGCGATTCACGCAGGAGGACGATCTATCCGATTGTATCAGGCCGCGGACTCCTCGTTCCCCGTCACTCGTCCGTGACGCACCCTTCCGAGGCGTTTTTCACGTTCTTGATGTACTTGTAGAGCGTGCCGCGGGTGGCCTTGTAAGGGGGCGCTTGCCAGCGAGCCCGGCGGGCGGCGAGTTCCGCATCGCTTACCTCGACTTCCAGCAGATTCTTCGCCGCATCGATCACGACGCGATCGCCATTCTCGACCAGGGCGATCGTCCCTCCCTCCTGGGCCTCTGGCGTGATGTGGCCGACGATGAAGCCGTGCGAGCCGCCCGAAAAACGGCCGTCGGTGAGGAGGGCCACGTCGTTACCCAACCCCGCGCCCATGATGGCGGAAGTTGGAGTCAGCATCTCGGGCATGCCGGGCCCGCCCTTCGGCCCTTCGTAGCGGATAATCACCACGTCCCCCTTGTGGATCGCCTTCTGCTCGAGCGCCGCAAGCATGTCTTCCTCCGAGTCGAAGACGTTGGCCGTACCCACGAAGCGCTCTCCCTCTTTGCCCGTGATTTTGGCCACCGCTCCGGCCGAGGCCAGGTTTCCTTTGAGGATCTGGAGGTGGCCGGTTGCCTTGATCGGCTTCTCGAGCGTGTGGACGATCTCCTGGCCGGGCGACAGTCCGGGCAGGCTCGCCAGGTTTTCGGCCAGGGTCTGGCCGGTGACCGTCATGCAGCGGCCATCGAGCAGCCCCTTTTCGAGCAGATACTTCATCACGGCCGGCGTGCCGCCCACCTTGTGCAGATCTTCCTGCACAAAGCGGCCGCTTGGCTTGAGGTCGGCGATATAAGGGACGCGGTTGCTCACCTTTTGGAAATCGTCGATCGACAGCTCGACGCCCACCGCGCGGGCCATGGCAATCAGGTGCAAAACGGCGTTCGTCGAGCCTCCCACGGCCATCACCACCACCATGGCGTTCTCGAAGGCCGCCCGCGTCATGATGTCGCGCGGCTTGAGGTCGCGCTCCAGGCAGGTGCGGATCGCCTGTCCGGCCCGGAAGCACTCGTCGAGTTTTTCGGGGTCTTCGGCCGGAATCGACGAGCTGTAGGGCAACGACATACCCATCGCCTCGATGGCCGACGCCATGGTGTTGGCCGTATACATTCCGCCGCACGCCCCGGCTCCGGGGCAGCTTCGGCGCACGACCTGCTCGCGCTGGGCGTCGCTGAGTTTGCCGGCCAGGTATTCGCCGTAGCATTGAAAGGCGGAGACGATGTCGAGCTTTTCGCCGTCGCGGTGGCCCGGCTTGATCGTGCCGCCATAGACCATCAGCGACGGCCGGTTGACGCGGCCCATGGCGATCAGGCAGCCGGGCATGTTCTTGTCGCAGCCGGGAATGGAAATGTTGGCGTCGTACCATTGGGCGTGCATGACGGTCTCGATCGAGTCGGCGATCAGGTCGCGCGACTGCAGCGAGTAGCTCATCCCTTCGGTGCCCATCGAGATGCCGTCGCTGACGCCGATGGTGTTGAAGCGCATTCCCACCAGGCCCGCCGCCTCCACCCCCTCCTTGACCCGGGCGGCCAGCTTGTTGAGGTGCATGTTGCACGTATTCCCCTCGTACCACATGCTGGCGATGCCGACCTGGGCCTTATCAAAATCTTCGGGCTTGAGGCCGGTGCCGTAGAGCATGGCCTGGCTAGCCCCCTGGCTTTTGACCTGCGTGATGCGGGAGCTGTATTTGTTGAGCGGGTTGGTCATCGGGGTACTGTGCTGTTGAGGTTCGCCTGGTTCTTTCGGTTGCAAACTCGTGAGTATACTTCCTGCGCGGCGGACCTGCACCCGAGCGCAGTCTCCGGTGGTGATGCCCTTTGGCTCTCTGTCAAACAAAAACCGAAACTAACCTGAGATTTTTTCCGGTGCCTGAAAAGCGGGCACAGGGTTACTTCCCCGAAACGGCGATAAGGGCCACTGCGATGACAGCGAAGGGCAACGCCAGAAGCGAGCAGAGCCCGACTGCCTCCCACGATGCCGAACGGAATAGGTCGATCGCGGCCGGGAGTGGCGCAACGCAGCAAGCTGCGGCCATCGTCGCCACCAGCAGCGCGCGGAGGGTGAACTGTGGGCGAAGCATGGGCTGCTACTTTCCGAAGCCTGGAGACACGAACTGGTAAGTCAAAACAGCAGCCTGCCACAGAAAGAGGCCAAGCACCGCACAGGCAATGCAGACGAGCGCCGGCGCCGGCAGCGACAGCTTTTTATGAATGCCCTTCTTGATCATCACCACCACGACGATGGCCGTGATGGTCGAGGCTATTGGCGTAACGATCTGCCCGATTCCTATAGCCTTAAGCTCGGCCTCGGGCATGCCCCCTTGAGCGAAGGTGGCAAAGTCGAACAGCCATGCCCCGACGAACGGCGAGACGGCCGCAATAGCCAAGATCGCGGCTACGACCAGCAGCGCCCTCAAGCTGAACTGAAACCGTCGGCTCATGGGGGTTAGATGTCTTCGTATCCTTCTGGAAGCCCTTGCGGCTCCGCGCCACCCACGAGCCCTAGCGCGTCGCGCTCATCAAGAACAAGCTGTGGTTTGGCTGCCTTTATTCGCTTTTTTACGTGGCGAACGTGTTCGGCAGCCGGAATGTCTTCTGGCATCGTGCCACCGATTTTTCTGATCGCTTCGCGCACCTCCCGGCCAACCTGCTCGTGAGTGCGGATAGCCCTCTGCTGGTCGGACACCGCGTCGCGACTTAGCTTATCGCGCGTCTGGGTCAGCCTGAAATTATTTGCCGCAAGCTCGGTGGTTCCCATCCTGTCCATCAGATCGTCCTTTTCTGGGATGCCCTTCCTGTGCTTGATCGCGTCTCGTCCGCGACCGCCGTACATCCCCTTATAACCGGCGTCATGGAACACGCCGAACATCGCGGATTGGACGCCAGCCTGGCGAGCCGCGCCGCACAACGCCTTAAACTCCTCGGTGTGTTGCTCCCGAAGCTCAAGTCGCTCCCTGTCGGCCGCGAGTTGGTCCGATAGTTCCTGCCGTCGCGTCTGTATCGCAAAATACTTCTGCGCGTTTGCGATCTGCGGCTTCTTCGGGTCGCCATTCTGAGCGATCAGGTAGCAGGCGAACCGCGACAGGTCGAGGTCGTCCACCTGTCGCACTCCGCCCTTGCCAATCTGGATCATTTTGCTGGCTTCAGCAAAATGATGGTGCGGGTCGTTACCTGATTGTTCGCAGGAATTTACGGCTTTCTTGACGGCCTTTTTGAAGTTGCTCCAGTTGGTGTATCCAAGGTGCGGGCACAAATCGCGAGCTCTCCAGTACTCGGCACCATGTTCATTGACCTGCTTGAGTTCCTCAAAGAGGTTCACGCTCGACTTGACCAAATTCACGCCCGGACCAGGGACCTGCTCGTCCATGAAAAACACTCCATGTTGTGGTCTTTGGTGGGTGCTTCTACAAGATGTTGGGGCACCCGATTGGAGGCATCATACCACCAGCCCCAGACGCCAGCCATAGCTTGTGTGAAAATTTGCGTGGGTTCGAGGTTGACACACAAGCTAGCAGCGCAATAATGGCACCATGAACGAGCGGGAATACCAGCGTCTCAAGAAGCACATCGAAGACGATTACCGAAAAAAACTCGACGCCCTAGAGGTGGTCTGGGCCCTCGCTTCAGGCTTGGACGGCCCCGGCAAGGCAAAGGCGGAAAAGGACGATCGCGACGAGGAGGAGGGGGAGCCCAGGGGGGTTCTGGCTTCTGTCGAGGCTGTGCTTGTTGGCGTACCAGAGATCTTCACCACCAAGGATGTTGAGTCGCAGTTTGGGGAAAGCAACGCGCCGGAGCGGTCGTCAATCTCACATGCCCTCAAGCGTATGACGAGGGAGGGGAAGTTGGAGATTGCGGAAGCCGGGAAGGGCCAGCGGCCAACCAAATACCGAAGGGTCGTCACCACCGAGAAGGCGCCACAGCCCGTGGAGATGGCGACGGAGTCTGATCGCCAGGAGATTCTCCACTTGGCGAAGGCCACAGGCATCACCCCACAAGATTTCCGGTCGCAGTTTCTTGACCCGTTTGGTGTATCGCGGATTGTGGAGTTGACGAAAGAGCAAGCCGACTCCGTGAAAGAGCATCTCGAAGAAATGGTTCCGGTTGGGGAGGGTTCAAAATGAAAACGGCCCGTCGCTTCCGACGGGCCGTTGCGAGCAGCGGCGGGGAGCATTGGCGTAGCCAGCCTGAGAACGTAAGAGCTACGCAGGTGTGAAGTTGGCCTCCAAAACCAACCGGCCGGATTCCAACCCTGGCTTCCCCTCGCTGCCTTTTATCCTAGAAGCAGCCCCTTATGCGATCAAGACGTTCCCATATCTTTTGGCGTTCGACCGCCTCCATTCGGAGAGCGGTCCGCGTCTTGGCGGCGCAGGCGATTTATAACCGCCCGTAGGAGCGCTTTGCGCTGGGTTCGATTCCCCCTCTCTCCGCTAAGCCTTCCGCTTGGCAAGCTGCAATAGCTCCATCCGTGCCCACGTAGACGTGTCCAACGTTCGATCGTCGGCAGCGACATCTAGGGCCTTGCGCTCAGCTTCGGTAAGGAGAATCCGCAGGACGTTCTTACGGACTTCGTTCTTTGGTTTCTTAGGTCGTGCCATAGCTTTAATATGGCCTTGAAAATTCTTTTGTCAAGGCTCTTGTCTATGGCGTTTGTATGGCTATACTAAAGCCATCAAACAAAACCCCAACGCCACCCTGGCAGGCGACGTTGGGGCAAACAATCCGGCTGGTCGCCGAACTGTCCTCGCAAGACTAATTCTAGCGACCAGCCCTTACCAAAGGGAGTCGGTCGCCTATGGCCAACATCATGAGCATCGAAAAACGAAATGACATTCTCCGCCTGCTCTGCGAGGGCAATTCCCTTCGCTCCGTCAGCCGGTTGATGGGGAGCAACGTCCGAACGATTCTGACCCAGCTTGAATGGGCCGCTGGGCATTGCCAGCGCGTCATGGATGAACAGTTCGTCAACCTGCACCTCGGGCACGTCGAGGTTGATGAAATGTGGACGTTCGTCGGCAAGAAACAAGCGCGGCTGACGGTCGAAGAGAAGGCCCTGCGCCACGACATTGGCGACGAATATCTGTGGTACGGAATCGACCAACAGTCGATGTTGATTCCCGCGTTTTTGGTGGGCAAGCGGACCGGGGACAATGCTCGCCGCTTCATGCGGCAGCTTGCCTCTCGGCTCTGGTTCCCCGGACCGCACGCGAGCGACGACCACGCTTTCGGTGCCGGCACCTACCGGCCGGTGATTCAGATTTCGACGGATGCCTTCGTGGCGTACCCCGAAGCGGTCGACATGTTCCTTGGTCCCTACGCCCGATTCGGAACCATCGTCAAGGAATTCCGGAACAGCAACATCGTCTACCAGCCGTCGGAGATAGTCGGCAGCAAGCGCCGGGCGGTCTTTAACCTAGACGGCAAAGAGCGGACGATATGCACCTCGCACGTCGAGCGATCAAACCTCACCGTGCGGACCTTCATGCGGCGGTTCACCCGCTTGGCCCTTGGCTTCTCCAAGAAGCTCGAATGCCTTCAATGGGCCGTCACGCTGCACATGGCGTACTTTAACTTCTGCTGGCAACCAAGGACGCTTGAGGATCGCATGACGCCGGCAATGGCCGCTGGTCTGACGAACCGGCCCTGGACGTTCACGGAGTTGATGGGGGCATGAAACACCCTATTCGGATGGATCGGGCGCGGTAGAATGGCCGCGTCGAGCCAAACCCGTAACAATCCGCACAATGCCGCAAGGCATCGACCCCGCTCCGGGTTTGGCTCGACACCAATTTGGAGCGGGGTTTTCTTTTGTGGAGCTGTTGCAGATGGCCCTTCCATGCCCAGCATTCTGGCTCGTTTCGGAAGCTGGCAAACCATTGCTGGTCTCGTTTGAAAACGGCGAGAGGTTTCTGATCTTCAGCGCAGAACACCTTGCGTCTGACTATGCACGGGAAACCAGCATCAATGCGCTGCCTGAACCGATAACGCGGGTGGAGTTGCTCGACGTATTTGCGCAATATCCACCCACCGTGATTGGAATCGCAATTGACCCGCTGGCATCAAGCAAAGTGGCGACGCTCATGAGCCGGGACGATCTTCGCGCAGAGGGGCCAAATCCGGACTGGAACTAATCATGCTGGTCGCTATTGTCCCGGTTGTGCCGAACCGAATTGGTAGCCTCGCGTTAGGCATCGACAGCGTGCTCCTGATCGCTTGCATCGGGCGCCCGAAAAGCATGATGGTCACGTGCTCTTGCTGGTCACTCATATCCCTGAGAATTAGTCCGACACTGGCTTGGCACCCTCCGCCCCGCCGACGCTACAATCGGGGCATGGAAGAGAAACGACAATTCTCGGTGGGCGTGACGAACCTCACCGGCTGCGCCATGGGGATTAGCGACATCAATTGGTACACCACGGTCAGCGCGTCCTCTGAAACCGAGGCGGCCGAACTCGCGGTTAAGCTTGCGATGGCCGCCAGCGCGGACGGCGGCTTACCACCGCATGGAATTCAGCTCTCCGAAAAAGAAATCCGCCAAAACCTCGTCGTGCTGCTAAATCCCCCTGCCTAATTTCCCAGCACAGCGCTAGGCAGTCCGTTTTGGCCCAAAGTCGATTTTTTCCTGACACTTGGGTCAAAGGGCATCACTACCCAGTCTCCGCAGCCCGGAGATCAGCGTCGCAGTCAGACCGGCACAGTAGACGACAACGAGTCCAGAGCGCGGTTCCACGGTTGCGGCCCAGCAAAGTACGGCTGCCGTAGCGGTCCACTTCAGCATCGTCCTCAAGGAAAACTGAGTGCGGCGCATCGTCAGAGTCGCCTGAGAAGCCTAAAGGCCAAAACCCAAGGCACAAACATTCCCACCAGCACCGGCTCCGTCACCGCCGCGGCTTCCGACGCCTTAAGATCGAGTCGGTCGATTTTGCCAGATCGTCAGCGAGAGACCGAAACAGGTGGCGGATACCATCAACGTGGGCGGGATAGCCTGCCACCACATGAGGCCGGGCGGTCTGCTTGCCGCGTAGATGATCCAGCCGCCACAAATTGCGAGGTTCACCCCAGCCGCGGCGACCGCGACCCGGACCCTTGCGCGTGCCCGGCTTTGCCTGATTGGCTCGGCCCCAGCTTCTCTCGGTGCTCGGTACGGGTTCTCGTCCATCGCACCCAGTGTATCGCCAAGCCTCGTGGTTTTGCGCGGATTTGATCGGATTTGATCACCGCCACTTGACGACCAGTACGATCGGCCATAATATCACTGGTCCTAATAATCGGCGCTGGCGGAACCGGGTTCGGACCGTCCCACGTGGGGTCCGGGTCGGATCGTGCGGAATTTGCGTCAGTCTAGCGCATTTCTAGCATAAATGACCTTTGCCGGACGACGAATTGGGATAAGATAAGAGCATTGGTTCCAAGCCTGCCCGCTTGCCGCTCCGGCGGTGCGGTCCCGCGGCTCGCCCAGCCCGGGTTTCGGACGGCAAAAGCTGCTGTAGGCTGGAAAACCGCCGCCCGCCTTTGGTTACGCGCAAGTTGTTTCCGACGTAAGCGGGGCACTCCGCGACGGAAATGGGCGGTCGCTTCGGGACGAATGGCCGGTCTCTTGGAGACCAGAAGGCCAGTCGCCAGGTGACCGCGAATCTCCGCCACGGAGTGTCGGACTTGCTGAATTCGGGATCGGGCCGAGTTTGGCCCGCCGAATTTGGAGCGACGGCGCGTTCCGTGCTTGGCAATTTCCCCTTTCCGGGTCCGTTGTGCAGAACGGTTGCACGACGGCTACCGGGCAACTGCCTTTTTTTGACGACCTTTCGGACATGGACCTGGCAAAGCTACGCAATATCGGGATTTCCGCTCACATTGACTCCGGCAAGACCACGCTCAGCGAGCGCGTGCTGTTTTACGCCGGGCGCATTCACCGCATTCAGGAAGTGAAGGGTGAAGGCGGCGCCACCATGGACTACATGGATCTGGAGCGGGAGCGCGGCATCACCATCACCAGCGCCGCCACCACCGTCCACTGGAACGACCACCAGATCAACCTGATCGACACGCCGGGCCACGTCGATTTCACGGTCGAGGTCGAACGCAGCCTCCGCGTGCTCGACGGAGCCGTGCTCGTGCTCTGCGCCGTGGGGGGGGTGCAGTCGCAGTCGATGACGGTCGACCGCCAGATGAAGCGCTACCACGTGCCGCGGCTGGCGTTCATCAACAAGATGGACCGCACCGGCGCCGACTTCCGCCGGGTCGTCAAGCAGCTCCACGAGAAGCTCGACTGCGACGCCGTGCTGATGCAGTTGCCGATCGGCAAAGAGGACAATTTTGAGGGGGTGATCGACCTGATTTCGATGGAGGCGATCTATTTCGACGGCAACAACGGCGAAAAGGTCCGCCGCGAAGCCATCCCCGCCGATTTGAAGGCCGAGGCCGAAGCCGAACGGCACCACACGCTCGAGACGCTGGCGATGTACAGCGACGAGTTGATGGAGCTCTTACTGGCCGAAGAAGAGGTTCCGCAGGAGATGATCCACGACATCGTGCGCCGGGCCGTCCAGTCGCAAGAACTGACGCCCGTGTTCATGGGAACCGCCTACCGCAACAAGGGGGTGCAGCCGCTGCTCGACGCGGTCGTACGCTATCTGCCCTCGCCGCTCGACCGCAACGTCGTGGCCAAGCAGCACGCCGACGCCACGCAGCAGTTTCCGCTGGCGGCCGATCCGGAGAAGCCGTTTGTCGGCATGGCGTTCAAGATCGTGGAAGACCCATACGGCCAGCTCACGTTCATGCGGCTCTATCAAGGGACGATCACCAAGGGGGAGACCTACTACAACCAGCGCACCGGCCAGAAGCAGCGCTTCAGCCGCATCGTGCGGATGCACGCCGACAAGCGGGAGGAGGCCGACACCGCCGGGGCGGGCGACATCGTGGCCATCATGGGCGTCGATTGCGCCAGCGGCGACACCTACGCCTCGCAGCACAAGTACTGCACGCTGGAAAGCATGTTCGTGCCCGAACCGGTCATCAAGATGGCCATCAACCCGGCCAACCGCGACGGCGCCGATCGCCTGAGCAAGGCCCTGCAACGGTTTATGAAGGAAGACCCGACCTTCCGCGTGGCCAGCGACGAAGAGACGGGCGAGACGGTCATCGCCGGCATGGGCGAGCTGCACCTCGACATCTACGTGGAGCGCATCCGACGCGAGTACAAGGTGGAAGTCGAAGTCGGCGCTCCCAAGGTGAGCTACCGCGAGGCGCCCACCAAGGAAACCGAATACAACTTCAAGCACAAGAAGCAAACCGGCGGTTCAGGCCAATACGCCCACATCGTCGGCAAGATGATGCCGCTGCCCGACGAGGCCGAGGAGGAGAATTTCCTCTTTGAAGACAAGGTCGTAGGCGGCCGCATTCCGAAGGAATACATCCCCTCGGTCGAGAAGGGCTTTCGCGATTCGCTGCAGAAGGGGCCGCTGGCGGGTTATCCGATCGTGGGCGTCAAGACGATCTTGGAGGACGGCTCGTACCACGAGGTCGATAGCTCCGACATGGCGTTCCAGATCTGCGCCCGCAACTGCTTCCGCGAGACGTTCTTGAAGACCAAGCCCGTGCTGCTGGAGCCGGTGATGAAGGTCGAGGTGGAGGTGCCCGCGAACTACCAGGGATCGGTGGCAGGCGAGCTTACCAGCCGCCGCGGCATGATCGTGGCGACCGAGATGCAAGGCTCGACGGCCACGATCGAGGCCGAGGTGCCGCTGGCCGAGACGTTCGGCTACTCGACCGACCTGCGCAGCATGACGCAGGGCCAGGGAACCTTCACGATGGAGTTCTCCAAATATCGCCGCGTCCCCGCCGCGATCCAGGAGACGATCATCGCCGACAAGAAGAAGCAGCTCGTGGGGGCGAAGTAGTCGCCACTTTTGTGCGGGCTGCGGACGGGACCCCTGTGCGGACTGTGGGTGGGACGCCGTTTTGCCCCAGTGAATCCGCCCCTCCGCCGCCGGTCTTTGTCGGCTTTCGCGCTGGTCGAGCACATCCTTTCGCGGGAGCGAAATGCGACAACGGCGCACGATTGACGATTTTCCCCGATCGGCTACACAGTAAAGGAGTTCGAGAGCCAAACTCCAGCCGAAAGGGAAAACCATGAAGCGAACCGCGTCAGCCGTCTGGTCGGGAGACTTGAAACAGGGCAAGGGCTCGCTCACGTCGCAAAGCGGCGTGCTCAAAGGAACGCCCTACTCCTTCCACACGCGATTCGAACAGGGCGCCGGCACCAATCCGGAAGAGCTGATCGCCGCGGCCCACGCCGGCTGCTTCACGATGGCCACTTCGGCATTTCTCGGCAAAGCGGGTTTCACGCCCGAGCGGCTGTCGACCGAGGCATCGCTGAGCCTGGAGCAAGTTGACGGCAACTGGACGATCACCGCCATCCAGCTCACGCTGACGGGAAAAGTGCCGGGAATCGACCAGCAGAAGTTCCAGGAAATCGCCGCCGACGCCAAGGCGAACTGCCCCGTGTCGCGCGTGCTCAACGCCAAGATCACGCTGGAGGCGAAGCTGGAGAACGCTTAACCCCAATACCGTTCAATTCATCATGACGATGGATCGACGGAAGTCCTTTGTGGGTTGGGGAGAATCGCGGTGTTTGTTGGTCTTCTTGGCCCAGTTGCTCATTTTACGTTTGATCACGCGCGGGTTGATTCGATCGCGACGT
>DASZPH010000033.1:0-2423 GCA_035550375.1 Pirellulales bacterium
GCACGCACTCTTGGCTCAACCGCGCCCGGCGGTTACTCACTCGCTGGGAAAAGAAAGCCGCGAACTACATAGGCTTCTTGCATCTTCAGTTTGCGATCATCGCCCTGCGGACCGCAGGGGTAATCGGATAGGCTCTAAGCAATGTGAACACCTCGGTCAGCAATCAAGCTTCCAGCGTGGCGATGGCCCCCAATGGCGACTTCGTGGTCACCTGGGACAACGACGATTTATCGGGCAGCCACGGCATCAACGAAACCGTGTATGCGCGGGCCTTTTTTGCCGACGGTGAGCCAAAATCGCCTGTCATGACAGTGGCGACGAATAAGCCTCCGACTACGTTGTACGTAGCCAAACCTCGCGTCGCGATAGCCAGCGACGGTAGCTTCGTTGTGGCCTGGAATATCTGGCACGATACATCGCCGAACCAGGTGGCATTTCGGCGATTCGCGGCCGACGGCACGGCCAAAGATGCAAACCCCGTGCTGGCGGATGCCAGCGAAAGTCCGATCGGATTCAGCCAGGACGGAGTCGACGTTGCCGCGTTTGACGACGGTGGCTTCGTTCTCGTCTGGACCCATTACGTTTACGGCACTCCCGGATCGGCCATTGAACTGCGGACGTTTCAAGCAGACGGCACTCCATTGGGCGCCGCAACACCCATCTCGGGCTACACTGCCGACGATGCTCACGTTTCAGCGAGCCACGTCACAGGAAAGCCCGCTCAGTTCGTGGTCACGTTTGAGGAGCCCGGTTCGTCCACGAATCAGCTCTTGGCCCAGACCTACTCAGAAAGCGGACACGGTGGGGTCGAAATCAACATTACCGCCTTTAAAGGAACGGACAACGACTCGACGGTCGCCATGAATGGCAACGGCGTTTTCGCCGTCGCCTGGCAGCATGAGTTCTCACAGACCTCGAGCACTGTCTACGCCCAACGATTCGACTTTAGCGGCAACCCTCTTGATTCGGTCCCCATCGTGGCAACTCAGCAGCCATTCGATCCATTCGCGAGCGAAGACCCGCGTCCGGCAGTCGCGCTGGCCGACGACAACAGCCTGGCCGTTACCCTTGACGACCCTGTTGCGAGTCGCCCCGTCGACATGCTCTTTGACCCCTCGGGTCAAGTCATCGGCTCGAGCAACGTTCTTGACGGCTACGACAACAGCTATGTAGCCGGCGCGTACGCCGGCTACACAGCCATGGCGATGAACGGCTCAGGTCGCTTTGTCGTCTCCTGGCAGCAGGACCCGAACGCCAATTTCATCAACCAGGTCGAGGTCAGAAGATTCCACGCCGATCTTCGACCGATCGCCCGCGACGACACCTATGTCCTAAGCGACTCGGCCTCCAGTACCGTTTCCATTGCCAACGGCGTGTTCGTCAACGACAGCGACCCCTGGGGCAATTCGTCGCAATTGTTCGTTTCCGACGTGTCGAAGCCGGCGTACGGCACTCTCTTAACTGGTGATGCCGGATCCAATACCGGCACGGGTACCTACACGAAGGGGCCGAATTTTCAAGACATCGACCGCTTCACGTATCAGCTCGGCGATCTCGACAGCAATGGTCCGGGCAACACGGCCACGGTGACCTTGCTCTCATACCATGCCAGCCTAGTCGACAAACTATACCACCAGGTATTACACCGCTCGGCGGAAGACAGCGGACTCATCTATTGGACCGCTCAGCTCGATGCCGGTCAGCCTCTCGACGTCGTTGCCACGGGCATCTTCAACAGCACTGAGAGACTCGACCCCTTGGTGACCCAGTTCTATCAGCAGTACCTGCTGCGCGGCACCGATCCCGGCGGCCTGGCGTACTGGGTCCACGATTGGCAGACCAAGGGCGATCCCAGAGATGTGGTCGAGAATATCCTTTCTTCGCCGGAATTCTTCGATGACGCCGGCGACACCAAAGTCGGTTATGTGTCGCTGCTCTACCAGCGTGTCTTGCAGCGCAGTCCAGAGGCCACCGGTCTGAACTACTGGGTATCGCTGATGAGTAACCCACCCACCAACCCACCACAATCACGATTCGATATTGCCTCGCAGTTCTACGACACCCACGAGAAACACGTCGATTTAGTTGACTTCTTGTTCAGCGAGTATTTCAACGGAATATCTCCATTGCCATCGATCGACCCCTACGTTGCCGACCTCGACTTCCCCTCAAACCAAACTGAGACGCAGGTAGAAAAGGCGATCCTCGACTCGCCCCAATACCAAAGTGCCCCGCCCCAGCCAGCCGCCGGGTCAGTCGGCCGGGCGCTCTACGACCACTAGTCCTTAAATAAGCGTACGCCGTATCACGGTGGCGGCCTCACGGGCGGCGCAGCCGCCCGCAGCGGACCCCGTCGGAGCCGTTGGCAAGATCTCGAATTGTCGGTCCGTCATCAAGTTCCTTCAGGGCTAGGCGCCACGGCG
>DASZPH010000035.1:0-59980 GCA_035550375.1 Pirellulales bacterium
GGCTCTTCACTATCCCGGATTATGCGACCTGCCGGCGCTTGATCCACCGCGTCGGCCACGTCGTCCACCGTCCGTAAGAACTCCGCCAACAACCGCTCTCGCAAGGCCGCACGATCCACCCTCGAAGAACTCGAATCCATGGCTCGCTCTATTCTGCCGAAAGAACACAGAACACTCCTTCCCCATGTTCTACAGCTTGCGCAGCCAGCGCGCCAGAGTTATTTGCCAGACACGAGTGGGCACGAAACGGACACCACATCGTGCCCATCGGCCCGACAGCCCCTCGCCATGCTCGCTCATGAAGTCGAGGTTACCGAATCGCCGCTCATCGTCGGCGTCGATCCAGACAGCGAAGGTCGTGATGTGGCGAATGCCCCGCTTGTAGTAGGTTTCGACGTCGGCCAGGAAGACATCTTTGTTCCAGGGGACTCGGTGCGTCACGGATGCGTGCTTCTCCTGCCGTTAGCGCCGCATCGGGACGTTCGTAGCGGCGGCGACGAGGCGAAGACCGAGCGCGGCGCAGGCCGCCCTCTCTCGGCGGGAGAGGAAGAACGCTCACCGCGCCTTTGATTTCGATTTGCCGCGCGCGGTCGCGGCGGGCGGCGCGCTGTCTGCAAGCCAGCGCAAAACGAACCGAACTTGCAGCTCAAGACCGCTCGACCAGTAGTCGTCGAACAGACCAGCCAACACCACGTCGGTCGGAGCGTTGGTGAGCGTTCGCTCACGCTCCACAAGGTCGCCAAGGAACGAGGCCAGCGGTTTGGGCAGCACGCTCAACGCCGCCTGCGAGTGAGCCGGATCGAGCCTGCCCAGCTGGCCCAGCCCGCTCAAAGCCGACTCGACCACGGGCGAACGGCTTTCGAGCACGAGCGAATAGTCGCGGCGAAAATCGGTGAGATTAAGCCTCTCCAGGCCGCCCGCCGCGAAACGCTTGACCAGCGAGGGCTCGATCATGCCGGCCAGCAGGGCCGCGGCCAGGTGACCGAGCGGGCCGGTCGTCGCTGAGTCGATACGCGACAACTCCCTCTGCGCGGCCTTGTCGTCGCTGGCGTAGTAGAGCAACAAAGCTCGCGCCAGGCGGCAGGGCCAGCTCTCGGCAGGAAAAACTTCGCGGCAGACCCGCAGAGCCTCGGCCGCCAGCCAAACGGCGTTTTCGTCGCGGGCAGGCCGGTTGGCCGAAAGAGGCTCCGCCGGAATAAAGTACGTCTCGCCGTCGTCGGAGAAGACCGGACCACTGTCGGCGTCGGGCAAGAAGTAGGCCGCCAGCAGCCCCTGCCAGACGTCGAAGCCCTGTTTGTCTCCGGCCAGAGCGACCCCATCCCAGGCCCGCCAGAGGTGCGCCAGCTCGCAGACGCCGAACGCGGTCAGGCTCGTCATGGGCCGCCGCGCGTCGTAGTCGTTGCGGTCGCCGGCCGCGATGCGGCGCATCTCCGCCACCGACGTCTCCAGGCGCTTCGCCGCCGCCGAAAGCGTGGCCTCGTGTTCGTGCTTGGCGTCATGCACACTCGCTTGCAGCAACCGGCCGGTCGCGGCGTCGGCCTCCAACAGGGTGTTGCTCGTCTTGATCCGCAGCACCCCCTGCTCCACCTTGGCGTGCGTCTCCGGAACGTGGGCGAGCATCGCAAAGGCGGCCGGCGCCAGGTCGACGTCGACGACGACCGGTTGGACCGACGCATTCGGCGCGACCCGCGTCACCTGCGGATCGATCGACAGCGCCAGCTTGCCTTGCTGCCGGGGGTCGGGCTGCAGTTTCAGCCGCAGCGAGAGCTGCCTCTCGCCGGGGGTCGTGGCGTAGAACCGGTCCCGCATCGGCGAATAGAGGGCGATCTGCTGGGCCGTCAAGTCGACGCCGGCCAGGCAGTGCAGCGTATCGTCCTTCGGCTCCTTGGCGCCCGTCAGGCTCCGCAGCTTGAATAGCACTCCCTTGCCCAGGGCCCGGCTTGGATCGCTCACGTCAGCTCGAACAAACAGGCCGCGGGCCGAGACAACGGTTTGCAGCGTGCGTACGCCGAGAGACGCGTCGCGCAAATTCAGCACCAGGTCTTCCCTGCCCGAACGAATCTGGTCGGTCAGCCAGCCGCGCAGCCGCAACAGCGCCTCTTCTTCGGCCGACAGCCGCTCGCCAAGCAGCGCTCCGTGGGCCGTCTCGATGACTTTCAAAACGAGGCGCGGCGGGTCGCCGGACTCTTTGGGCGGCTGAGGGATCGCCGCGAAAAAGACGAACCGAGCCGACTCGTATAAACGGCCCTGAATCGCCGCCAGTTTGGCTCGGTTGAGGTGCTGGCCGGGCGCGAGTTCCAGGTAACGCAGAATGGCCTCGGGCGGGTGACGCTGTGCCCCGGCGACTTCGATCGAGCCGATCGCGCCCGGCGGCCCCGGATCTTCGATCTCGACGATCAGGTCGGCCTGGCCGCGCTCGCCGACCGGCACCACGTCGACGTTGATTCTGGGAAAGAAATATCCCGCCTCGGCGAACGCCAGATAGACCTGGCGTCGCAGAAGCTCGCACGACCAGCGGTTGAATCGGGCCGGCTGGCCGGAAATCCAGATCGGCTTTTTGCCCACGTCGTCGACCACGATAACGTCCTCGGCCGGCTGCCAGGCGACCCGGGCGTCGTCGCGTACGACGGCGTGGGGCCTGCTCAACCAGGCGGCAAGGTCGCGAGCCGACACGGGCGACTCCCCCACGATCTGAACGGCTCCGGCGACGTACCGCGGCCCTTCACTCACCACGGCGACGATGCGCCTGGTCTGCAGGTTGGGGCGGACGTCCACGGTCGCTTCGGCGAAACCGGCCCGGCGATACCCCGCTTCCAGACGGTCGCGGATCGTGTTCAGAAAGCCGTCGAGCGCCGCGGACGGTTCGGCCGCCAGCAGGAATTGCAGGTCGCGTCCGAGGGCCTGCTTCAACCGATCGGGCGTGGCAAAGCGTGAGCCCGCCACGTCGAGCCGGTCGACCGATCCCATGTCGCCCACCGTGGGCGGAACGGCGCCCGCAAGGCCTGCCCACAGGCCGACCAAACCTAAGAAAGCCAGGAACTTAAGAGCAAAGCGCATTGACGGCCTCGGCCCACGATTTCGGGGCGGTAGGATAGTCGCCCCCGCCGAAATCGCCAATGGCGAAAGGGCGGTTGCAGCGCTTGTTGCGGTGGTTATCCTGGATGGGTCGTTTGCGCCCCTTTGCCAGATTTGGAGACCCATGATGCACCGTCGTGATCTGCTGCTTGCCGCCGGAGGCGCGTTAAGCTTCTTTCCCTTGGGCTGGGTCCGTGCGGAGGACCAGAAGAAACGCAAACTGCTCATGTTCACGCGCAGCCAGAGCTTTGAGCATTCAAGCTGCAAACGCGAGGGGGACAACCTGGCGCTGAACGAGCGCGTCGTGACGGACTTGGGCAAAGAGCACGGGTTTGACGTGACGGCCACGAAAGACGGCCGCGTCTTCGACAGCGACCTGGCGGGTTACGACGCGTTCCTGTTCTACACCACGGGCGACCTGACGCAGCCGGGAGGCGATAACCAGCCGCCCATGTCGAAAGAGGGGAAACAACGTCTACTCGACGCCGTTCACGCAGGCAAGGGCTTTCTGGCGTCTCACTGCGGATCCGACACGTTCCACTCGCCGGGGGCGGGCAACCAAACCCAGGATCCGGACAAGCGCGACCCGTATATCAGCATGCTGGGCGGGGAGTTCATCCGCCACGGCGAGCAGCAACCTGGCCGGCAGGCGGTGGTCGACCCGAAGTTTCCCGGTTGTGCCTCACTGGGCGGCGAGCTGTTGATACCGTCCGAAGAATGGTACTCACTCAAGAATTTCGCGTCCGATTTGCACGTGATCCTGGTGCTCGATACCCAGGGGATGAAAAACGCCGACTACCAGCGGCCCCCCTTCCCCAGCACCTGGGCCCGCAAGCACGGCGAAGGCAGAGTTTTTTATACGTCGATGGGCCACCGAGAAGACGTCTGGACGAATCCGAGTTTCCAGAAGGTGCTGCTGGGCGGCCTGGCCTGGGCGTTCGGCAACGTTCAGGCCGACGTGCCCCCCAACATCAAGCAGGTGACTCCAGGCGCGGACGTCATGCCGCCTATTTGAGTAGCCGGCGTTCCGTGCCGGGGGAAGCGGGAGCGTCGGGAGCTACGTTACTCGACGGCACGCAGCAGGCCGCCGCGAGCGAAATGAAACAGCCGCGTGCTCACCATGTCGATCTGACGAGCATAGTCGAGTTGCTGGCTGTCGATCCCCGTTTCCAGGGAGTCCTGAACGACGAAATACCTCGCCGGGGGCACGATCAGCTTGCGCGGGTAGGCCGGCACCTGCAACGGCATCCTGGCGTCGAAGGTGCGGGCGCGGTAGCGGGTCATTTCGCCGTTGACGACGTAGTGGCCGTTGCGGACGGTCAGTTCGTCGTCGGGCGCCGCGAGAATCCGGGCGATGACCTGCTCGCCAGTCGTTCCGCCGCGGGCCGTGCGCTGGAGCTTGAAGACGATCACCGTCCCCCGCTTCAGGTCGGCGTCGCGGACGCGACGGTGAAAAACCAGTTGCTCGCCCGGCTCGATCCCCGGCGACATCCGGTCGTCGATGTCGGCGTCGATGGCTCCGAACCAGCGCAAGACAAGCAGAGGTGTCATCAGGACGAGCCCCCACACCACGATCGTCGTGAACGCGAAGCGACTCACGAGCAGGTTCCTTGCCTGCGGCCGCACGCGACACCACGCGGTGTCGAGCAGTTCGGCCGTCCAGATTGCGAAGGCGAGCGGCGTGCTGATGCCGACCGCCCAAATGCTGGCCGGACTGAGCGTCAGAATGAGCGACACAACCGTCGCCACGCAACCGACGACAGAAAGAAGCACGAGGTTGCCGCGAGCGGGATATCCCAGGAGAGCCCAGCCGGCGCCGGGACAGAAGCAGGCACGGCGGCGCGCCTGAGCGCGTAGGGCCTTTTCGTCGGCTGGCGTGGAAGCGCCGATGGAGGAGACGGCCGGAGCCGGAAGGGTGCTCGACATGGTGGTTTTCAATTCAAACGGGCACTGGCCAGCCAATTTCTACCATAGCTTGAAGCGACAAATTGCTCCAGCATCGGTTACGGGACGGGACGCGCCGCGGTTGATAAAGGGCGAGAGTCGCCCGTGGACCGCCAAACTAATGCGAAGCGTCAGCAAGGGAAAAAGGGCTTGCACCGGCGAGGCCGGAAGCGCAGCAACGCCCACGAGCAGTCAACTCCGCCTTCGCTCACGCTCTCACGCTTCGGGTCCGGGTCGGCCGATGGTCAGGGCCGTCCACCCCGGCTAAAATGTGCAAACATCCGACTTGAAAGGATTTGAAGTGTCAATGCAGCCCCGGACCCACACCAGAACCCGCGTCGGCGCGGTCAGCTACCTCAACACCAAGCCGCTCGTCTTCCGTTTGAGCGAGTTGGCGCCGCAGGCGGAACTTGTTCTCGACCTCCCCAGCCGGCTGGCCGACGGCTTGGCTCAAGGGAGCCTCGATGTGGGCCTGATCCCGTCGATCGAATACTTCCAGGATCCGGCTTACGCGATCGTATCCGACGCGTGCATTGCCTGCCGCGGTCCCGTGATGTCGGTGAAGCTTTTCAGCCGTGTGCCCGCGGAAGCGATTCGCACCCTGGCCCTTGACGAAGGTTCCCGCACCAGCGCCGTGCTGACGCGAATCCTTCTCAAAGAGCGTTTCGACATCGAGCCGCAGTTGCGGCAATTGCCGATCGGGGCGTCGGTCGGCGACGACGAGAGCGACGCCGTACTCGTGATCGGCGATCGGGCCATGCACTCGCCAGGCGGCCCCTTTGCCGAGGTCTGGGATCTTGGGGACGAGTGGTATCGCTGGACGGGATTGCCGTTCGTCTTCGCCATGTGGGTCGCCCGGCCCGGCTTTAATGGCGCCGAGTTGGCGCCGTCCTTGTCGGCAGCCCGTGATCTGGGGGTGGCAAACGTCGAGGCCATCGCTGCCGAAGAGGCGTTTCCGCTCGGCCTGTCGCGGCCCCAGTGCGTCTCGTATCTGCGGGACAACCTGCACTTCTATCTCGGCGACCAGGAACGCCGCGGCCTCGACTTGTTCCAGAGTCTGGCCCAAAAGCTCGACCTGGTCGCCGCCTCCCGTTAGGAGCATCTACCTTTGGTCGCCGCCGTCCCCGACTCAAGCTCGATTTCGCTGTCTAAAATCCTCGACAAAGCCGTGGCCGGCGAGCGGATTTCGCCAGAGGAAGGTTTGCGGCTCTTGGAGTCGCGCGACCTGACGGCGCTGGGGCGGGCGGCCGACGCCGTGGCGCGCCGCCTCCATCCGGAGAGCTATCGCACCTACAACATCGACCGGAACATTAACTACACCAACGTTTGCTCCGCCGTTTGCGACTTCTGCGCCTTCTACCGCCGCCCCAAGCATCCGGAAGGCTACGTGCTCGATCGCGACGTGCTCCTGCAAAAGATCCAGGAGACGGTCGACCTGGGAGGCGACCAGATTCTGATGCAAGGGGGAATGCACCCGGAGCTGAAGCTCGATTGGTACGAGGAACTGCTGCGAGATATCAAGGCGAAGTTTCCTCAGGTGAATATCCACGGCTTCAGCCCGCCGGAAATTTTTGCCTTCACCAAGGTCAACAAACTGCCGCTACGAACTGTGCTCGAGCGGCTGAAAGCGGCCGGGCTGGGAAGCTTGCCCGGCGGCGGGGCGGAGATCCTGGTCGATCGCGTGCGAAAGGAAATCACCCGCGGCAAGGTGCTCACCGACGACTGGCTGGACGTTTGCCGCGTGTGGCACGAGTTGGGGGGCAAGGGGAGCGCGACGATGATGTTCGGCCACGTCGAGACGCTGGCCGAGCGGATTGAGCACCTGGAGCGCTTACGCCAGCTCCAGGACGAGACGGGGGGCTTCACGGCCTACATCTGCTGGACGTTTCAGCCCGAGCACACCGACATGGCCCACGTGCCGAAGGCCGGTGCCTTCGAGTATCTCAAGACCCAGGCCGTGAGCCGTCTCTATCTCGACAACTTTACCAACATCCAGTCGAGCTGGGTTACGCAGGGCTTGAAGGTTGGCCAGATCGCCCTCCTCTACGGCGCCAACGACATGGGCAGCCTGATGATCGAGGAGAACGTCGTCGCCTCGGCCGGCACGGTTCATTACCTCACGCTTGATCAGATCCGTGAGGCCATTCGCGAGCTGGGGTATGTTCCGCGCCAGCGAAACGTGTTTTACGAGCTCATTGATGTTGAGCCGGGATTGTAGGGTGGACTGGTCGCAGGGTGCGACGAGCGAAGCGAGTCCCACCTGCAACGCCTTGGTGGCGAAAGCGAACCTTCGCACCTGAAGCCGCTCTGCTTCGGCCGCGGAAAAGAGCTCTGCGGGCCTGGCGATCGTCCCCCGATGAGGCAGGCCGGCTCTGCACACGGAGTTACGCGAGTAGGCAACCGAGCGCTCCACTTTCCTTTGCGAGTTGCTCTTTCGCGGCCTATGTTTCAACATCCCTGCGTCCCTAGCCGCCGGGCCATGTTGCAACCGAAATGCGCATGACGTCTCGGAGACCACGTTCATGGTCACACGGTGTACGAATTGCGGTGAGCTCATCGAAGCGTCGAGCTCCGGGCGACTGCCGCCGTGGTGCTTGTGTTGTGGCGCTACCGTCGGCGACGCGACCAAGACTGTTTCTGCCGAAGTTGCCGTAGCGCAAGACGGGCCGGAATCCCCCCACGTCGGCAGCCCTTCACGTCAACCGGATGCCTGGCGATCGGAAGACTTCGACGAGACCCGGCCGATCGGCGTGTACAACTTCAGCCTCCGGGGCTATCTCCACAAGGTCGGCCCGGGAATTCTGCTGGCGGGCATTTTTGGCGCGCTGGCCGCGGGAGCGTTTTTCCTCGCTCTCACCAGACCTAACGCCGGAACGACGCTACCGGGCCTGCTCATGGCAGGTTTCGCCGTCGGTTTCCTCGTCTACTCATTCGCCGGTCGCGGCAAGTGCCTACGCCGTGTCGAGCTGTTCGCGGATGGCGTACGTTGGCATGGTCCGAAGGGCATAGGCCGACTTGCGTGGGAAAACGTCGAAGCGGTCTACCGCTCTGAGATTGTCCTCAATGGATTCCCCATCTCTGAACTAAAGCTCGTTGGCAGAACGGGCCGAGAGGCGGTCTTCGACCTGACCATTGAACGCTACGGGGAGCTCGCCGGGTTCATTCAGGGCCGCTGTGCCGAGGTGATGCGTCCACGGAAGCGCGAACAGGCCGTGACCTGTGCCGCCGATTTCGGACCCGTGCGCGTCAGTCCGGCCGGTGTCTGCGTCGGCGGCAGCCTTTTCCCCTGGGAATCCGTCGCGCGTTACACCATTGCGCGAGGGCGGCTCTGCTTCCAGTTTGGGTGGCACGGCAGCCAAGCCATACCGCTCAGCGCCATCCCGAACTATCTGGTCTTGCTTTCGCTGATGGACGAGTTCGCGATGGCTGCTCGCCAGGAATCCAGCGAGCAGGCGACGGTTTGTTCCTAATTTGGCGCCAGACCGCCGAAAATGCTCGCTCCCGCAATGATGGGACTCGCCTCGCTCGTCCCATCCTTCCGTGACGATCCACCCAGCCGTAACGCCTGGCGGAAACTGAACACCGCACTAGCTTTCGCTTTTTCCCAGCGCCCGGTAAGGTAAGCTGTGTTATCTGCGATAACGAATCGAGCCCGCCCCGGCCGCCGCCCCCGATGATTCACGTCGAAGGATTGACCAAATACTACGCCGACCTGCGGCGCGGCCGGCTGGTGGCGCTCGACGGCATCAGCTTTGACGCCTTTCCGGGACAAATCTACGGATTGCTCGGGCCGAACGGAGCCGGCAAAACCACGGCCCTGCGAATCATTAGCACGGTCCTCAGGCCCAGTTCCGGCAGGGTCACCGTCGACGGATTCGACGTGGTGACGCAGCCTTCGCAGGTTCGCAGGCAGATCGGTTTCATGTCGGCCAATACGGGCGTCTACGATCGGATGACCGCCTGGGAGATGGTGCAGTATTTCGGCCGGCTGTATGGCCTGGACGAAGCGAGGCTGGTCGAGCGGATGGAAAAGCTCTTTGCGCGCCTGCAAATGAACGACTTTCGCGATCTGCTGGGTGCCAAGATGTCGACCGGCATGAAACAAAAGGTCTCGATCGCGCGGGCCCTGGTTCACGATCCGCCCGTGCTGATTTTCGACGAGGCCACGTCGGGCCTCGACGTGCTGGTAGCCCGCGCCCTGCTCAACACGGTGGCCGAACTGCGGAACCAGGGAAAGTGCGTCATCTTCTCCACGCACATCATGCGCGAGGCCGAAAAACTCTGCGACCGACTGGCGATCATCCACCGCGGCCGCATCCTGGCGGAGGGAACCCTCGACGAACTGCGCGACCGCCACGAGCAGCGCGACCTAGAAGAGCTGTTCTTTCAACTCATTACGCGACACGACGAGCGGCTGGCGGAAACGCGGCAGGCCGCGACCGCACTCTGAACTGCCTCTTTATCTCCAAAATCGGATGAACTGGTCCAACGTCAAATTGATCCTGCACCGCGAAGTGCGGGACCAACTGCGCGACCGCCGGACGCTGTTCATGATCGCGGTCCTGCCGCTCTTGCTCTACCCTTTGCTCGGCATGAGCATGTTCCAGGTGATGCAGTTCGTCAGCGAGCATCCCACGCACGTGCTCGTGATCGGGACCGAAACGTTGCCCGCTTCTCCAAAACTGATCGACGGCCACCACTTCGACGAGGCATGGTTCACTTCGGCCGACCGTACCGGCCTGCTCGAATTGTCCTTCCTCGGGGAAGGACGCGCGCCCGCTCCTTCTTCCGAAGCATTTGAGGAGGCGAAGGCAGCGGTTGAGCGGGGCGACTACGAGGCGATCGTCTATTTCCCCCCCGATTTTGGTCAGCGGCTGGCCGGGTTTCAGGCAAGCCTGACCAAGCGGCTGAAGCCAAAAACGGACGAGCACTCCAAGCTCAGCGTGCCGAGCCCGGAGATCTACTACAATACCGCCAAGGAAAAATCGCAGATCACCTTCGCCCGCGTTTCGACCGTTCTCAACCGCTGGACCGATGAGATCGGCAGGCAGAACCTGGCACAGAGCAACCTGCCTGAATCGGCGGCCCACCCGTTCAAGCTGGAAGAGCACGACGTGGCCGTCAAACTGGGGCGCCGCGATGCGGCGGTCTGGTCGAAAGTTTTGCCCTTCCTGCTGTTGATCTGGGCGCTCACGGGGGCCTTTTATCCGGCCATCGACCTGTGCGCCGGCGAAAAAGAACGGGGCACGCTGGAGACGTTGCTCAGCAGCCCAGCCGAGCGAGTCGAGATCGTCTGGGGAAAGCTGCTCACGGTAATGCTCTTCAGCGTCATGACATCGCTATTGAACCTGCTGAGCGTCGGCGTCACTGGCACGTTTGTGGTTCGTGCCTTGCCGCAGGAGCTGAAGCACATCGGCGCCCCTCCGCCGCTCACTCCACTCTGGCTGGGGTTGGCGCTGGTGCCGATGTCGGCCCTGTTCAGCGCCCTCTGCCTGGCGTTGGCGTCGTTCGCCCGCAGCAGCAAGGAGGGGCAGTACTACCTGATGCCACTGTTGATGGTTACGATGCCGCTCGTTGTGCTACCGATGGCGCCGGGCGTCGAGCTGAACCTGGGTAACAGCCTGATCCCCGTCACGGGCGTGGTGCTATTGCTGAGAGCACTGCTGGAAGGCAATCTCGCCCAGGCGCTGCCCTTCGTGCCGTCGGTGGTCGTTGTGACGCTTGGTTGTTGCCTGTGGGCCACGCGCTGGGCCGTCGACCAGTTCAACTCCGAAAGCGTGCTGTTCCGCGAGAGCGAGCGGTTCGACCTGAGCCTTTGGTTCAAGCACTTGCTGCGCGACCGGGGAGACACACCCAGCCCCGCCGCGGCCCTGCTATGCGGCCTGTTGATCCTGATGATCTTCTTCTTCATGGGCCTGACCCTGAAAATCGAGCCGGGCAGCGAATTCAAGCCGCTGGCCCAGCTCGTGCTGGTGACGCAACTGGCGATGATCGCCTCGCCCGCCCTGCTGATGACGATCATGCTCACGCGCAGCCCGCGCCGCACGCTGCTGTTGCGGCTGCCGAAACTCTGGACGTTGCCGGCTGCCTTTCTGCTCGCGGTTGCCGTGCACCCAGCGATACTCGTTTTTGGCGAGATCGTCCAGCGTCTCTATCCCATGTCCGATAGCATGCGGCAAGCGATGCACCTACACCTCGAGGCGGATCTCTGGCAGATCCTGGCCGTCTTTGCGTTCACGCCCGCGATCTGCGAGGAGCTGGCGTTTCGCGGATTCATGCTCTCGGGGCTGCGGCATTTGGGTCACAAGTGGCAAGCCATCCTGATAAGCAGCATTTTCTTCGGCGTGACGCACCAGGTGTTCCACCAGTCGATCGTGGCCTGCGTGATGGGACTAGTGCTCGGTTACCTGGCCGTGCAAACGGGCAGCGTGCTGACCTGCGTCGTTTTTCATTTCACCAGCAATGCGATGCAGTTTGTCATCAGCTACCTGCTCGAATCGCCCGCCGCAACTCAGCCGCCGTGGAGCATGCTGATCGAAAAAGGGGGGAACGTCGCCGGTTACGCGTTTGCCTGGCCGGTAACCGTGGTCGGTTGTCTCGTTGCCGCCGTCCTCTTGTATTGTTTTCATCGGCTGCCGTATGCGCGGACCAGCGAGGAGGCGTTGCAGGACGCGCTCGATCATCAGCGTCAGGCGTCTCCGGCCGCGGCCGGCAGCTAGTGGCTCCGATGCTCCGTGCCGGGGCTACTTGGCCGGAAAGCGGCCAGAGAACGAAAGCTCATTGAAAATGCTCGTTCTCCGCGTCCGCGGTCGGCAGGGCGCCGATGCCGGGGGTACGGCGGGTCCAGGGGCTCGTCTGCCAGTTGTCCACGGGCTCCTTCGCCGACAGGATGGGAGGCAAGCTGAACAACAACCGCTGCGACAACGCGGCCGCGAACGGCTCGTACATGGCCCGCAACTCGACCAGCCGCTTCTCGACGTCGCTACCGTCGTCGAAGCTGACTCCGGCTTCCGCGAGCAGTCGTCGCAGCCGCTGAAATTCGTCGGGCGGCAAGCGGTCGGCGGCCGGGGCGCTGGGCGGCACCTTCAGCACCAGAGAGAGATCGACGATGGTGTGTCTTGCCATGGCGAAAGTGAGCTGGGCCTGGTAACTGTCCATTTCTTTGATGCCCGCGATCACCAGGGCGCAGCCGTCGAGTACTGCGGTGAGGGCGGCTAGCCACGATTGGTTGTCGTGCTGGGAGCGGTAGTAGACGAGCATGGGGTAGGAGAGGTGGCTCTCGAGCAGTTGGGCGGCCCACCGCTCCCATTCGGCGAAAAAGGGGGCTAGTTGCGATACGCGCCCGACTCGCGCCGCCCGCAAAATTCCCTCGGCGGCGGTCGGCGGCGAGCCGGAGCGGGCGTCGAGCAGCGAAATGGTGATCTCGCGCTGCGACGAGGCCTGCGAGAAGCTGGGCAGGTAGCCAATGATGATCGCCAGAAAGGCGAAGCCGGTTCCCGCCTCCGCGACCGCGATCACCCGTCCCAGCGCTGCGGATGGGGCCACGTCGCCGAAACCCAGCGTGAAAAAGGTCACGCCGCTCATGTAAAGGTAGAGCCCAAAGCTTGGTCTGTCGTCGTGGTTGGCGACGAACAAGGGCGATCCCAGCGACCAGTGAACGAGCGCGAAACCGACGATGAGCGCCGCCGCCCAGGCGGCAAACAGGGCTAGCAGCGAGAGCGGCCCAAAGATGCTCAAAAAATCTTCGCGTCGCTTGCCTCGCGGCATGCCCAGGGCGATGGCCCGCCAGGCGATCCAGGTGAGGCGGTAGTAGACGCGCGCCGGTCGGAATTTTCGCGTCACTCTCCGCGGCAAAACCACCGCCTCGAAGGCGTCGACCAGCACCAGCGCGATCAGTATCAGTCCGCCCAAACCGAACACGAAGTGCATCGAAGACTCCTGGAAACGACCGAAGCGAGCGGCCCGCGGCCGCGAGCCATTCTAGTCGTCGCTCGGCGGGGATTAGAATATGTTGACTGCGTAGAGAATACCCGCGCGTCCAACTCTTTGAGGGATCGCCCAATTTGCCTCACGAGTTTCTGGACCCGCATAAGCGCCGGAGCGTGCGGCATCCGATCAAGGGCATTCCGACGTTGGTGTTGGTTTTTTGGGGCTGCCGGCGCGGTTGCAGCAATCGGCCGAACCGATATACTGCGAGTTTCCCGATTTTTGAAGTAGAAGCTCAACCCAGACGGAGTCGTTTCCATGGCCCATGCCTGCGAGGTTTGCGGCAAGTCGCCGCAACGAGGCAATTCGATCACCACGCGCGGCAAGGCCAAGTACTTGGGCGGCGTGGGAACAAAGGTCACCGGCATCACCCGCCGAGAATTCAAACCGAACCTGCAACGCATCCGCGTGACGGTTGGCGGCAGGAATAAGTCGATGCGGGTTTGCACGCAGTGCATCCGCAGCGGTTCCGTGACCAAGCTGGTGCGCGCCGCCCCCTTCAAGTTGCCCACCGACGCCAAGGCGGTCGGCAAAACCGAGAAAAAGCCCGCGAAGGCAGCGGGCAAGACCAAAGCCGCTGCCAAGTCTGCGGCACCGAAGACGGGAAGCACCAAGCCATGAGCCTGTCGCGCGCCGAGGTGGAACGGATCGCGCTGTTGGGCCGGTTGCAGCTCAGCGAAGCGGAGCTGGCCGCCATGACGGAGCAACTCGGCCAGGTGATCGGCTACATGGACCTGTTGTCGGAGCTGAATACCGACGACGTCGAGCCGATGGCCCACGCGGTCGAAATCTCGAACGTGTTTCGGCCCGACGAGCTGACGCCCAGCTACGATCGCAGCACCATGCTGGCCCGCGCCCCCCACGCCGACGGCGAATTCTACCTGGTGCCCGCCGTGCTGGGGGATTAGGACGCCGAGCCGAATCCATGTCATCCCTTGCCGATCGGACCGCTACCGAGCTCCTGGCCGACTTGTCGTCGGGCCGCCTCACGTCGGTCGAGGTGACGCAGGCTTTCGTCGATCGCATCGAGGCGCACGACAAAAAGGTCGGCGCCTTCTTGCGGTTTGATTCGCTGCCCGCGCTGGAGCAAGCCCGGCAGGTCGACCAGCGGCGCCGCGCCGGCCAGCCCGTGGGCCGGCTCGCCGGACTTCCCGTCGCCGTCAAAGATCTCCTCTGCAGCCGCGACGAGAAAACCACCTGCGCCAGCCGGATTCTGGCGGATTTCGTCGCACCCTACGACGCCACGGTCGTCGCGCGCCTCAAGGCGGCCGATGCGGTGCTCATCGGCCGCACGAACCTCGACGAGTTCGCCATGGGCGGCTCGACCGAGAATTCGGCCTTTCAGAAGACGCGCAACCCGTGGGATCTGGAGCGGACCCCCGGCGGCTCCAGCGGCGGCGCGGCGGCCTGCGTCGCCGCCTCGATGGCGCCGTTGTCCATCGGCACCGATACGGGCGGGTCGATCCGCCAGCCGGCCGGCTTGTGCGGCGTCACGGGGCTGAAGCCCACCTACGGACGCGTCAGCCGTTTCGGCCTGGTGGCTTTCGCCAGCAGCCTCGACCAGATCGGCCCGCTGGCGTCAAACGCGCAGGATGCCGCCCTGCTGCTGGAGGTGATCGCCGGCCACGACGCCTACGACTCGACCTCGGTCGACCGGCCCGTGCCCGCGTACAGCCAGAGCGTGCGTCAGCCGCTCGAGGGGCTGACGCTCGGCCTGGTGCGGGAGCATTTCGGCGAGGGGCTGAACGGCGAAGTCGAAGCGGCCGTGCGGGAGACGGTCGGGGTTTACCGGTCGCTGGGCGCCAAGGTCAAAGACATTTCGCTGCCGCACAGCAAGTACGGCGTGGCCGCCTACTACATCATCGCGCCCAGCGAGGCGTCGAGTAACCTGGCCCGCTACGACGGCGTCCACTACGGCTACCGCACCGACGAAAAGGCCATGCAGGCCGAACTGGCGGCCGAACGCCAGCGCTTCGAGTCGGCCGGCAACAAGCGGGCGATCGACGAGATGGACACGCCGCTGGTGCGTCTCTATCGCCGCAGCCGGGCCGAGGGTTTTGGGGCCGAAGTGAAGCGCCGCATCATCCTGGGCACCTACGCCCTGAGCGCGGGCTACGCCGACAAGTTTTACCTCAAGGCCCTCAAGGTTCGCCGGCTGATCCGGCAGGATTTTGACAAGGCGTTTCAGGAGGTCGACCTGATTCTTGGGCCGGTGACGACCAGCCCCGCCTTCAAGATCGGCGAGAAGGTGAACGATCCCCTGGCCATGTACCTGGTCGACCTATACACCGTCAGCGCCAACCTGGCGGGAATCGGCGGCATCGCCTTTCCGTGCGGCTTCAGCTCCGGCGGCCTGCCGATCGGCGTGCAGTTGCAGGCGCCACCCTTCGAGGAAGACCGTCTGCTGCGCGCCTGCCACATGTATCAGCAGGCGACCGAGTGGCACAAGCGGCGACCGGTCCTGTAAACGATGAACGAAAGCTACACCACGATCATCGGCCTGGAAGTCCACGTGCAGCTTCTCACCCGCACGAAGCTGTTCTGCGGCTGCAGCACGAAGTTCGGAGCGCCCCCCAACACGCAGACCTGCCCCATCTGCACCGGCCTGCCGGGCACGCTGCCGGTGATGAACCGCCGGGCCTTCGAGCTTGCCCTCCGGACGGCCGTGGCCCTGAACTGCCAGATCGCCAGGTACACCAAGTGGGACCGCAAGCAATACTACTATCCCGACTTGCCAAAGGGATATCAGATCAGCCAGTACGATCTGCCGTTCAGCTCCGACGGTTATCTCGAGATCCGCGATCCCAAAGCGCGCTTTGAGCCGAAGCGAGTCGGCATTATCCGCGCGCATCTCGAGGAGGACGCCGGCAAGAGTATGCACGACGAAAAGGCGGGCGAGGCGGACAGCAAGATCGATCTCAACCGGGCCGGCACGCCGCTGCTGGAGATCGTGTCGCAGCCCGACATGCGCTCGCCGCTGGAGGCCGCCGCCTATCTCGACGAGTTGAAGCTGCTGCTCACTTATTTGGAGGTGAGCGACTGCAACATGCAGGAGGGGAGCCTGCGAGTCGACGCCAACGTCAACATCCACGTTCACCAGCCCGACGGTCACCGTATTCCGACGCCCATCGTCGAAGTAAAAAATATGAACAGCTTCCGGGCGGTGGAGCGGGCGCTGGCCTACGAGGCCGAGCGGCAGTATGAAGTCTTTCAACAGACGGGCCAGCGGTTGGGGCAGGTGCCCAAGCAGACGCGTGGCTGGGACGACGTCGAGAACATCACACGGGCTCAGCGCCACAAGGAGGAGTCGAGCGATTATCGCTATTTCCCTGACCCCGACCTGGTGCCGGTGACGGTAACCGACCAGCAAATCGAAGCGGTGCAGGCGGGTCTGGGCGAACTGCCGGCCGACCTAAGACACCGCCTGGAACTGACCTACAACCTCACCCCCTACGATAGCGACGTGATCGTGAACAAGGGGCGGGGGCTAGTCGACTACTACCTGCAGACGGCCGAGCTCTGCGGCGACGGCAAGCTGGCGAGCAACTGGGTGACACAAGACGTGCTGCGCGAGCTGAAAGAACGAAAGCTGTCGATCGACGAATTCCCTTTGCGTCCTCCGGCTCTGGCTGACCTGCTCAAGAAGGTGAAAGCGGGCGACATCGACACGACCCGCGGACGCGAGGTGTTTCTGGCGATGCTCGCGGGCGGCCGATCGGCCGAGGCGGTGATGGCGGAGATGGGCTTCGAAAAGGTTGACGAATCGGCCCTTGTCGAGCTGTGCCGCGAGTTGGTGGAGGCGAACCCGAAGCTGGTGGCCGACGTGAAGGCAGGCAAGCTGCAGGCGGCCGGCGCCTTTGTCGGACAAGCCAAGAAGAAGAACCCGAACGTCAATCCGGGCCGCGTGCGCGAGATCTGCCTGGAGTTGATCGGCAAGATGTAAGTCCGTCCTTTTCTTGCGACCGGACGAGCAGGGAAGCCCGTCCACCCGACGTCACCCGCAGACGCCAGCAAACTCCTCGCTCCCCTCGTCCGCGTCTTCCTCGACGGGCGCGTGGAAGGGGCTGTAAGGCTTAGGACAATCGCCAAAGCTGATTCCCAACGCCCGCGCCGCCTGCACGGCGGAGCAGGCTGGCTCGACCCTCCGCAAGCGGCTCACCGCGTCGGCAATCGGAACGCTCTCGATATTCGGAGGCGAGAAGCAGAGCATCTGCCCGAAGTGCCCGTGGTGCACCAGCCGTACGGCGTGGGCGCCAAATTGCGTCGCCAGCACGCGGTCGAAGGTTGTGGGAGGCCCACCGCGCTGCAGGTGGCCCAACACGACGCAGCGCACGTCGCGGTGCAAACGCTCTTGGATCTCCATGCTCACGACATTGCCGATTCCGCCCAGGCGCGTCTGTCGGTCCTCCTGCCTGCGCTCCTGCGTAACCAGTTCTCCGTCGGGCAAGTGGGCCCCTTCGGCAACGACAACCAGCGTGAAGCGCTTCCCTTTCGTTTCGCGGTCGAGGATCTTGTGACAGACGTGCTCGAATTGCCAGGGGATCTCCGGGATCAAAATCACGTCGCCCCCGCCGGCAATTCCGGCGTGCAACGCAATCCAGCCCGTGTGGCGGCCCATGACCTCGAGGACCATAATGCGATCATGGGCGGCAGCCGTGGTGTGCAGACGGTCGAGCGCGTCGGTGGCGCAGGCGACGGCGCTATCGAACCCGAACGTATAGGCCGTGGCCGAAAGATCGTTGTCGATAGTCTTCGGAACCCCAACGACGGGAATGCCAAACTCATAAAACTGCTCGGCGATAGCCAGCGATCCGTCGCCGCCGACACAGATCAAGCCCGACAAACCGAGTTGCTCGACGGTCACCTGCACCCCGGCAAGCAGCTCCACGTCAATCTCGACCCGCTGGTCGACGCCGCAGGTTGCCGTGAAACGCCCGCGATTGGTCGACCCCAGGATCGTCCCGCCCTGATTCAGAATCCCAGACGTGTTTTTGTGATTCAGGGGCACGTAGCTCACCGGGTCGATCAGTCCCTCGTAGCCGCGCAAGAATCCGACGCAGTCGTAGTCGAGCCGTTCGGCAGATTTAACAACGCCCCGAATCACGGCGTTCAGGCCCGGACAATCGCCGCCGCTGGTGAGGATGCCGATCCTTTTTTTCATGGCAGATGCTGATGTGCAGGAAATCGGTTGACAATACGACAAGTCTAGGTCGCATTAGAGGGCCAGACTTTACGCTCTCACGTCCGGCGGTACCGATTATGCCAAACTCACCGCTTGGCAGAGGCCATCGTCGGCCTGTATCCTGGCGGCGGCGCGCCGGATACAGGACCAGCGACTCCTTCTACGAACACGGAGCAACCGACCATGATTCGCCCCGCTTTGAAATGGCCGCTCTTGGCCGCCCTCGTCCTCACGATTCATGCGGCCAGTTTTGCCGCCGACGAGCTGGTCACGACCACGCCCGTGTCGAGACCCGACGATTGGTGGCAGCAGCGGCAGCAGAAGATCAACGAGCGGGCCAAACAAGGAGACGTGTCCCTGCTTTTCATCGGGGACTCGATCACCGAGGGGTGGGGCACTGACACGGGCCAAGAGGTTTGGGAAAAGTTCTACGGCTCGCGAAAGGCCATGAACGCGGGCATCGGCGGCGACCGCACTCAGCACGTCCTCTGGCGGCTCGATAACGGCAACGTCGAAAACATCAAGCCCAAGCTGGCCGTCGTCATGATCGGCACCAACAACTCCGGCAGCGACACCCCCGACGACATCGCCGCCGGCATCACGGCCATCGTCGAAAAACTGCGATCCAAGCTGCCGGAAACCAAGATTCTGCTCTTGGGCATCTTTCCACGCGGCGAAAACGACGACGACGAAAAGCGCAAGGTCAACGTCGCCGTCAACAAGATCATCCAGAGCCTCGACGACGGCAAAGCGGTGTTTTACCTGGATCTCTCCGACAAGTTCCTGAACCAGGACGGCACGCTGGAGCGCGAGATCATGCCCGACCTGCTCCACCTAAGCCAACAGGGATACGAAATCTGGGCCGAGTCGATCGAGCCGAAGGTGTCGGAGCTGCTGGGAGAGTGACGACTATGCCCTGGGCGGGATCATCTCGTCGACGGGCAGGCTCAGCGGCGACTCCGGCAGGTCGCCCAGCGCAACGCAATCTCCCGGTTTGAAGACCGCCTGGTTGGCGTAGCGCCGTTCGTCTAAGACGGGCAGTGAGTAAACTTCGACCTGGTCGTCGACAAGGTTGACGATCCAGTAGGCACGAATTCCGGCCGCCGCATACGTCGCGCACTTGGTCTTGCGGTCGTAGTCGAGCGAACTATCGGCAACTTCGATCACGGCGATCGCTTCGTCGGCGCCGGGATGGTGATCGAGGTAATCACGCGCGTCGCCGGCCACAACGGCCAAGTCGGGCTCGGGCTCGCTGATATCAGACAGCGTCAGAGGGAGCTGCGTGCGAACGTGACAGTCGCGTTGGCCCACGTGGCGCTCAAGCAGTTTTTGCGCTCGGGCGATCGTCACCGCATGCCGGCGGCCATGAACCATCGGATTCTCTCCGGCCGCGCCGCGGTCCTTTCGCATCAGAACGCCGTCGATGAGCTCGATCGGCTGTCCTTCGGCGACGATGCCAGCCGCCAGCATCCTGTGGAGTTGGTGGACGGTAAAAACGACCGGATCGGGCGTACGTCCGGCCACAATGTCATTGAGGACACTTATGTTCATCAAGTCTTAAATATCGGCAGAGCAAATCGCGGCTTCCATAGACAAACGCCAGCCGCCCGCGAGAGGTTGCCACGCCCATCATACCGCGCGGCCGCAGCACCAGCCCACAAACTCCTTCACGCCGTCGGCGAACGCAACCCGCGGTTCGTAGCCCAGCAGCCGCCGGGCCTTGGTCAGGTCGGCGTGCGTGACCCGCATTTCCCCCGGCTTCTCGGGCTGGCGATCGATAACGGACGTTTTGCCGATGGCCTTCTCCAAGGCGGCGATCACCTGGCGGAGTTCGATCGGCTCGTCGTGCCCCAGGTTGATCGCCTGGCCGATCGCCTCGGGACGATCGAGCGCGGCAAGCAATCCGCCGCAGATATCGCTGACGTGCGTGAAGTCGCGGCGGATCGTGCCGTCGCCGAACAGGGGAAGCTTCCCGCCCCCGGCGATGGCTCGGGTCCAGATCGACAGGGCCAGGTCGGGGCGCAGCCGCGGCCCGTAAACGCTGAACGGCCGCAAGCAAACGACCGGGACCCGGTGGAGTTGGAAGTAGGTTTCCCCGAAAACCTCGGCGGCGCGCTTGCTGGCGCCGTAGGGACTGAGCGGCCGTCCGAGCGGAGCGTCTTCGACGAACGGCGCCGTGGCCGGATGACCGTAAACGGTCGATGAGGAGACGAGCAAAAACCGCTCCACCGGGAACTGCCGCGCCGCCTCCAGTAAGGCGAGCGTTCCGCCGACGTTGGTTTGCTCGTAGATGAACGGGTTGGCTACGCTCGGCCGCACGCCCGCGTAAGCCCCCAGGTGGACGACGTGAGTCGGACGATGTTTCTCGAACAGCCGCCGCATCGCTTCGGCATCGCGAAAATCGCCCTCGATGAGCGTAACCCGTGGATGCCGCGCAAAGCCCGCAATGTTGGCACGCTTGATCGCCGGGTCGTAGTAGTCGTTGAAATTGTCGAGGCAGACGAGCGGTTCGTCGCGCTCGACCAGAATGCGTTCGATGAAATGGCTGCCGACAAAGCCGGCCCCGCCAGTAACAAGAAGCGACATAACAAAATGGTTGGGTCTTAGGTCGTCTTAGGTCTTAGATCTTGGGACTTCAAGGGGGCTTCCGAACGGGTGCCCTAGACCCAAGACCTCCTCTTACCTGCCGAGCCAGTTCCGGCGCGCCAGCGCAAGGATAACCCAAAGTGCGCTGCGCGCCTCTTGGGAATTGATCTTCGAGCTCCCGCGCACGCGGTCGACAAACGTGATCGGCGTTTCGCCGAATCGGCAGCCGATCCGCTTCAGGTGCCAGAGCACCTCTTCCTGGAACGAATAGCCGTGCGAAAGAAAGCTGTCGAAATCGACCTGGGCCAGCCGCGCCACTCGGTAACAGCGATACGCGCCGCTGCAGTCCTTCGGCTTGAGACCCAAAAGGCATCTCGCGTAGAGGTTGACGCCCCGGCTCATCAGGTATCGCTTCAGCGGCCAACCCTCGATCCCCCCTCCAGCGACGTAGCGCGAGCCGATCATGACGTCGATCGGCGGCGAATCGACCGGATCCATCGCCGCGATCAGCGCCGGCACGTATTTCGGATGGTGGCTGAAGTCGGCGTCGACATTCACGACGTATTTGTAGCCATGCTCGATAGCATATCGCATGCCGGCAACGATCGCGGTCCCAAGCCCCAGTTTGCCCTCCCGGTGCAGGCAGTGGACGCGGGGATCTTGCCGAGCCTGTTCGTCGCACCATCGCCCCGTGCCGTCGGGCGAATTGTCGTCGATCACCAACAGATCGACCCGGGGCGCATGCCGAAAGATTTCGGCCGCCAGCAGGGGGAGGTTGTCGATCTCGTTGTACGTCGCGACGGTGACAAGAGTCTTTTCCGTCTTGGACGGCGACTCCGCATTTGACACCGACGAAACGTCGGCAGTTGCCTCAAGCATGGGGGCATTTTAACGTTACCCCGCCGGGGCCGCCACGCCAGCCATTGCACACGGCCGCATGCACCCGGACTCTTCAACAGCCCAGCCCCGAAGCGTACGGGCGAAGGACGACGCAATTTCCCTCGCTCAGGCGCGCACATCGCGGCCGGCAGACAATCCCGCCCTGTGAACCTCATCAACCGCAGGCCGCTCTTACCACTGTGTGCTTTGGTTCGATTTTCTGTGCCGTGCTGGCCCGTGTCGGTATAATGGCCATGACCCGAGCCTACCTCCGCCCGGCTACGATGCCCCCGCCTGCTACCTCGCCTGCCGAAGAATCAATGCCGGCGGCCGCGCGCGCCAGGGGCCGAGTGCGAGCCGAAAAGGAAGGCGAGGCGGCCTTTGGCACGGCCTTCTGGCTGACCTATGCGGCCAACAGTTCGACGATGGTCGCCGTGAGCCTGCTCTATCGCTACGGCGACTTCGTTTCCTTTCTGGGCGGCGACGAAGTCAACCTGGGCTGGATCGTCGCCGCCGGCATGGTGGGCAGCCTGGTCATGCGGCTGGCCCAGGGATCGGGGATCGACGCCTACGGACCGCGACGAATCTGGCTCTGGTCATCGGCCCTGTTCGTCGCCAGTTGCGCGGGGCACCTGTTGGTGACGAGGGTCGACACGCCCTTTGTTTACGCCCTGCGGGTCCTTCTGCAAACCAGCGTCTCCGGATTCTTCGGCGCCTCGATCACCTTCATCTCCGGCCGAGCGCCCGTCGCCCGCATGGCGGAGGTCGTCGGAACGCTGGGGACTTCGGGATTTATCGGGATGATGATCGGCACGCAGGTCGGCGACCGCCTGCTCAACTACGCCCGGCTCGACCGCCACCACATCGACCGTTTTTTTGTGGTGGTGACAATCGTCGGCGTTGCCGGCTTCGTTTTTTCCTGGCTGGCGACTCGCGGCAACGGCGCCCGCCCCAAGCGCCGCCAGCCGCCTATCCTGGCCGTCGTGCGGCGCTACCATCCGGGAGCGGTCTTGTGGGCCGGCGCGGCGGCCGGTTTTGGACTCGGATTGCCGACGATCTTTCTCACCCGCTTCGTCGCGGAACTGCACATTCCCAAGCTGGCGGTTTTCTTCTGGGTCTATGCCCCCACGGCGTTCGCCACGCGCGTGCTCATCCGCCGGCTGCCCCAGCGATGGGGCGTGCAACCGATGCTCTCCTGGGGCATGGTGAGCCTGGCCCTCGGCATTTTGAGCTTCGTGCCGGTCAAATCGGAGTGGCAGTTTGCTTTTCCCGCGATGCTGATCGGCATCGCGCACGCCTTTGTTTTTCCCGCGGCGGTCGCCGGCGGCAGCGGCGCGTTCCCTCTACGTTACCGGGGAGTGGGAACAACGCTCATGCTCTCCATGTTCGATCTGGGCAACCTCGTCGGCATGCCCGCGGTGGGCGAGATGCTGCGGTGGTACCATCGACTGGGTTGGCCGGAGTATCCAGCCATGTTTGTCACCGCCTCCAGCGCGATTCTCGTCACGTGCGCCGCCTACACCTGGTTCGGCAGGCGATAGCGGGGGCACAGAGGTGCGCCCGGCGACGTGCGGCGGAGCGTCGGAGGCCCTTCAATCCACCACGAGGCATCCACACGCGCGGCCACCTATGGTGCGGATCCGCGTGATGAGCCGCTCGACTTCGCGCCGGTTCGTGCGGTCGAGTCGCACGACCGCAAATGTGCCGTCGCAGGACGCCACGAGCGACGTAGCGGCCGCCGGATCGCTCAGTCCGGTGTCGACGACGACGTAGGCAAAATGCTCGTTCAGTTCCTGCCAAAGCTTCAAGAGCGACCGTCCGCTGCTCGCCGCGATTGCTCCGTCGTCGCCCCGTCGCGTGATGAAGAACCCGTCTGCCTCGTCGCGGCAAACGGCCGATTGCCATTGGTCGCGTGCGCTGACGAGATCGCTGAATCGGGGACCGCCGAGCGATCCTTGGGACACCGAGTTCGTCGTCTGGGCAACCGCCAGCACGTCGCCGTCTGCCTCGGCCACCAGGCCCCGACACAGTTCGCGAAGCACAGGCCAAACCTCGACCCCCTCGGCCGGTGCCAACCCGATCACGGCCGGGCCGTCGTGTGGCAGGAGTTTCAGAACTTCGTCGGCAAAGCGTCGCCTCCGCCGCTCGCCTCGCTTTGCGGACCTCGACTCCGCCCGCGCAGGCATCGGCACGAACGGGACGAGGTGTACAGGACCGGCCAGCGCGATTTCCGTCTTGGTTTCGGACGCTTCGTACTGCCGGATCAACGAGATGGTGCCGCTGCTTGCCGGAACGTCCGCATCAGCGTCGGGCCGCCTCTCAGTCTGCGGCGGCGAGACCTCCGCCTGCCGTTCGGCCGGCGGCTCTACGGCCACCTTTGTCGGCGTCTTCTGCTCGATTTGCTTCAGCGCCTGCAACAGCAAGCTCATCGGACGATGGACCGTCGGATGATCGACGTTTTGCAATGGCATGCCGGATCAACCCCGACGCAAGGACGAGAAAAGCTGGCGGTATTCCTGACGCCGGACTTGCGCAGCTCGCAACGGTGAATGGGGGCGAACCTCGTGTTGCGGGTCTTCTTCAACGATGATCATGTCGTCGTCGGACGGCAGCGATTCGTCCGTCTCTTGGCGACTCGCTTCGTCGACCCATTCGGGCGTTTGCTCCTCAGCCGAGAGGCTCTGCACCGAGGCACCCTGGGGCGTAATGTCCAACGTGGACGCCGAGAAAGGAGCGAGCGGATTCGTCTCATGAAACCCTTCGGGTCCCGTTGCCACCGAGGCCACCAGCGACTCCGGTTCGGCCGGCCCCAGGCTGCCGACCACCGACAAGGTCGGCGACTCGAAATGATCGAACGGCTCCAACATGGCTGCCAACACGCGGCCGTCGTCACTTTCGACGTGCGTTAACTCACTTGCTATTTCCGGGCCGATCGAGGTGTATCGATCAAAGAGAATCTCTTCTTCGTCGAACCTTTCGGAAAACGGATCGCTCGGCCACGTTCTCGCCTGAGGCAACGCTGAGCCCGCGAAATCTCGTTCCAGATCGATCAAGTGATCGTCGATCTGGTGGATCAGGAGCGTGGCGTCGGCGGCTGGGCCGACTTCACCGGCCGGCTCAAAATATGTCTCCTCGATGGATGTCTCCGTATAGACGGTGGCTTGTGGCTCGTCGTCGAGGTGTCCAAATTCGATGAAGTCGGCGTTCGATTTGCGGTCCGTCTGGGCAGGCAAACGATCGCCCCAAGGCGACGGCCACTGTTGCAGATCGGACCAAGCCTCCTGGATGCCTCCCGAGCCGATCTCCCGTTTTCCACCCGCATAGGCGAGCATCAAGACGTGGTCGCAAAGCTGATTGATCAAGCGAGGAACGCCTTCGGTCAGGCGGTAGATCGCCTCCAGCGCGTCGGGCGTGAATACCCGTCGTGCATCGCCACCCAGGGCCGTCATTTGCGCCAGTACATACTGCTGCGTTTGATCGTAATCGAGCGATTCTAAATAGCAGCGGGTCGCGATGCGCTGGCCAAGGGTCTCGAGCGCGGGATCCGCGAGGGTCTCTTCCAGAGCCGGGTTGCCGGCCAAAACCAGTCGCACGCGGGCCTGGCCATTTCGGACCAAGTTGGCGATCAGACGCACCTCTTCGAGCAGCCGCGGCGCGAGGGTGTGTGCCTCGTCGACGATGAGCAGCAGGCCGCCGCGAGAATTTCGGTCGTTCGACACGTAATCGATCAGCGACAGCCGGAGTTCGCCTTCTTCGAGTCGCCGGTAGGGCAGCCCGAGTTCAAACAGGATCGCCTGCAAAAGCTCGCGGCGGTTGTCGAGGTGGCCGTTGGAGAGCATCGCCACGGCGAATTGGCCGCGAAACTGTTCCGCCAGAAGGTGGCAGAGAAGCGTCTTACCGGTCCCGGGGGAGCCGATCACCAGCCCGGCCCCTTCGGCCCGCTCGATGCACCGCGCGATGGCCAAGCGGGACGCCTCGATCGCCTGAGCCGGGAAATATCGGTCAACGCGCGGAGCGGCCGCGAAGGGGCGCTCCTTCAACAAAAAAAACGACTCGTACATGCTGCGTTCCTGCGGTGAACGAACTAGAAGGCCTGCGCGCCGGCACTTTGCATACAATCGGCACATCTTCGGCCGAGGCTGCAATAGGAAGGGATCAATTCAACGAGGCGCTCTCGAGCACGACGACCGGAAGTCGAGTCAGCAACCGCACCTCTTCAGCGCTGGCGAAGGTCTGCTGGCGGCCCGGCCAGAGGGCGAGCACCAGCCCGCCGCAAGCGAGGGCCGCGAGGGCCGACAACAACCATCGGCGCCACTCCGCCTGTCGGACGGCCAGGGCGTTTTGTGGACTCGATTCGATTTCGGCAACGGCCGGAACCGGAGACGGGCTCAGGAAGTGACGGGCGTCTCGTTCCTGAGCTAGCGCCGCGGCGTACCGGTTCTGGGCGTCGAGCATCGCTTGCCACAATTCCCGCGATCGAGCGATCTGCTTGTCGTCCACATCTTCGCCGACCCGTGTGTCGGGGGGAATCTCGGCCAGGGGCGGTCGCGGTGGCGTAGCCGGCCCAGACCGATGGGCCGTCGCAGCCCGCAACTCCTCGATCTTTTCGTCGAGCGCTTTCATCTCCGGATGTTCCGGCATCAAACGGTCGGCCAGCAATTGCCGGCGTTGCTCAAGCTCGGCCAAGCGTTGTCGTGCCAGATGCGCCTCGTCAGCCTCCACGACGTTTGGAAGCGGTTTTGCTGGGGGGCCGACGGTCGCTTGTTTTCGCGATTGCGGGGCAAACTCGCCAGGGCGAACGCCGCCTAACGCTTTCAAGGCCGCCTCGAACTCGCTGCGGGCGTCGGTCAGGGCGGTTTCCGCAGCGGCCAGCTCCGAGTGTGCCGCCTCGTAAGCTCGTCGCGGCTCCGCGTGGTCCGTGGTCGCCAGCCGGGTGGCAAGTCGGCGACAGAGCGCCTTGACGAGCGCGCCGGCTAACTTTTCTTCGGGGTCACCGACCCAACGGATTCGCACCTCCTGGACCCCCGCCTCGTCGGGATCGCGAATATCCACGCGCACCGAATCCCGTACCGTTTCCACCATGGCCGAGGCCACGGCTGGGTTGATTCGGTCCGCCAGCAGGCCCGATTCCGCCAACGTGTCTGCCAAGGTTTCCGAACTGAGGAGCCGTGACACGGCCTGGTCCGTCGCCAAGTCGGAAGGAGCGCCCGTGCTTTGGCGCAAGCGGAGCAGGGCGGACGGCTGCGGCGAAATACGCGCCGGCGGCATGAGCAGCAGCCAGGTCAGCCCAAAGCCGGCCGCTCCGGCGAAAAACGCGGGCAAAATGGCGGCGCGGAGTCGTCGGTCAACGGATGTGGCCCTGGGCATGAAGTACCGATGCGGCTAAGGAGGCGCGGTCGTCCAAGAGTCGACATCGCCCGGCGTGCCGCTCGAACTTGAGTGCGTCTCGTTGGCCAGGCCGCGCTCGTCGCGTTACGATGAAAGTCATGAGCCTGTTCCGGATCAAGATTTGCGGGGTCACACGCATCGACGACGCACTGGCGGTAGCCGACGCAGGTGCTGACGCGATCGGCTTCAATTTCTACGCCGGAAGCCGCCGGTGTATCGATCTCGGCAGGGCGGAGGCCATCGTCGCCTCGCTGCCGGCCGGGATCGCCAAGGTCGGCGTTTTTGTAAACGCGGCGGCCGAGGAAATCCGCCGGGCCGCGGAGACGCTTCGGCTCGATTTCGTTCAACTACACGGGGACGAGCCGGCGGACTTCTGCGCCGACTTGGGCGGACTCGATTTCATTCGCGCCTTTCGCCTCGGCAGCGACGGCTGGCGGCCGCTGGTCGACTACCTTGATCGGTGCCGCGAGCTGCGCGCGGCTCCCGTCGCCGTCCTCGCGGACGCCTGCCAGCCCGGCACGTACGGCGGCACGGGACAGGCTGCCGACTGGAGCCTTGCCCGCAGCTACCACGATCTCTCAGTCGGGCTGCCGCTCATTCTCGCCGGCGGTCTCAACGCCTCGAATGTCGCCGCCGCCGTGAATGCCGTTCGACCTTTCGGCGTCGATACGGCAAGCGGCGTGGAAGCGAGCCCTGGAGAAAAGGACCCGCAACAGGTCGCGGCCTTCGTAGAGGCCGCCCGCCGCTCGCTTAGCTAGCCTCTACGATGTACCCCGAGGGCAGAATGCGACGCCCCAACACGAAGCGTGATGTTGCACTCGCCGCGGAGCGGCGGACGGAATACGGCCGTGGCACCAGCCAGCGCCAGCGCCCGGTGCCTGTGAGCTGATGTGAAGGAAGCTGCGATAGCAGCGACGGAGCAATCGGCACGGTTCTCCGTCGCGGGTGTACGGTTTTCACCGCGTTTTGCGCTTCGGGGTAATGTCGGCCGCTGGGTAATCCGGGCTAGACTCTCTTAGGAGGTCTACTTGGTCCGGCCAAGAACTTTCGCGAGCTCTGCGACGTACTGTGCGTTGCCCGGCCAGAAATCGGTGGCGGCGCAGTCCGCCATTATTCCGGTCTCTAAACGGCGGGAGCGGGCGAGCGTTCACCCTTGTCAAACTGGGTAAGCCTACCTATTATCGGTGAGCACGGAGGCGGGGCTCCAAGGCCGGGCCACTGCACCGTCCTTCTCGCAAACTTAAATAGCCAAAGGAGTTAATCGTGTCGCAAGTCGAAACAAAGCTCCCCTACAAGGTGGCCGACCTGGGGCTGGCGGACTGGGGCCGCAAGGAAATCATGCTGGCCGAAAACGAGATGCCCGGCCTGATGGCGCTGCGCGAGAAACACGGCCGCAGCCAGCCGCTCAAAGGGGCACGCATCGCCGGCTGCCTCCACATGACAATCCAGACCGCCGTCCTCATCGAGACGCTCAAAGTGCTTGGGGCCGACGTCACCTGGAGCAGTTGCAACATCTTCTCCACGCAGGACCACGCGGCGGCGGCGATCGCCAAGGCCGGTACCCCGGTCTACGCCTGGAAGGGGATGACCAACGAGGAGTTCGACTGGTGCATCGAGCAGACGCTCTTCTTCCCGAACGGCGAGCCGCTGAACATGATCCTCGATGACGGCGGCGACTTGACCGCCATGGCGCACCAGAAATACCCCGAGCTGCTGTCGGGCATCCGCGGGATTTCCGAAGAGACGACGACGGGCGTCAACCGGCTCTACCAGATGCACGCCCGCGGCGAATTGAAGGTGCCCGCGATCAACGTCAACAACTCGGTGACGAAGAGCAAATTCGACAACCTCTACGGCTGCCGTGAGTCGCTGGCAGACGGCATCAAGCGGGCCACTGACGTCATGGTTGCCGGCAAAGTCGTGGTCGTTTGCGGCTACGGCGACGTGGGCAAGGGTTGTGCGCACGCCATGCGGTCGTTGGGCGCCCGCGTGATCGTCACCGAAATCGACCCCATCAACGCCTTGCAGGCGGCGATGGAGGGCTACGAGGTGACGACAATGGACGAAGCCGCCCCGCGCGGCAACATCTTTGTGACGGCCACCGGCAACCGGGACATTATCCTCGGCCGCCACATGCAGGTCATGCCCAACGACGCCATCGTTTGCAACATCGGCCACTTCGATCTGGAGATCGACATGGCTTGGCTCAATGGCCAGAAGAACGTCCGAAAGATCGAGGTGAAGCCGCAGGTCGATCGCTACACCTTCCCGAACGGCCGTTCGATCATCGTGCTGGCCGAGGGACGGCTGGTGAACCTGGGTTGCGCTCACGGGCACCCGTCGTTCGTCATGTCGACGTCGTTCTCCAACCAGGTGTTGGCCCAGATCGCCCTCTGGGCCGAGACCGAGTCGTTCCCCTTGGGCGTACACGTGCTGCCGAAGAAGCTGGACGAGGAGGTCGCCCGCCTCCATCTCGATAAGCTGGGCGTCAAGATGACCAAGCTGACGGACGTGCAGGCGGAGTATCTCGGCGTACCGGTCGAGGGCCCGTTCAAGCCGGAGTTCTATCGGTACTAGGTGCGTCCTGCACCCGTCCGACATTTGACAAGATCCCAAGGCTTCGGGATAACACCCGGAGCCTTTTTCATTGGTTTATAGGAGATCCGTAGGGTGGGACGCGCACCGCGAGTCCCACCGACGGCGGATAACCTCGGTGGGACTCTGCGGGCTCGTCCGGACGTCGAGCGACTTACCGTCCCGAACTCATCAACATAGTTTCTTCATATGCCTCAAATCGAAGCCTTTCGCGCACTCCGCTACGACCTGGGCCACGTCGGCTCGCTGAGCGATGTGGTCGCGCCCCCCTACGACGTCATCGGCCCTGAGCTGCAGGAGCAGCTCTACAAGCGACACCCGGCCAACTGCATCCGGCTGATCCTCAACCGCGAAGAGCCGGGCGACGACGAACAAAACAACCGGTACAGCCGGGCGGCCCGATTCCTCAAGAACTGGCGGAGCGAGGGCGTGCTCTTCACGGAACCCGATCCGGCCGTTTACGTCTACCACACGCAGTTCGACTACGCGGGCACGACCTACAACCGACGGGGCTTCATGGCCCGCATCCGCCTGGAACGATTCGGGGAAGGCAAGATCTTTCCGCACGAAGAGACGATGTCGGGCCCCAAACAGGACCGGCTGCTCCTGACCCGCGCGTGCAAGGCGAACTTGAGCCAGGTGTTCGGCCTCTTCCCCGACCCGCGGAGCGAAGCCCAGGAACTGCTCGAAGCAGCGATCGCCGGAAAGACGCCGGTCGAAGCGACCGACCATCTGGGCGTCGTTCACCGGGTCTGGCCGGTGAGCGACGTACAAGCGATCGCCCGTTTAGCGGGGATCATGGGCCCCAAGCAAGTCTTTATCGCCGACGGCCATCACCGCTACGAAACGGCGTGCAACTATCGCGACGAGCTCGCAGCGGGTGGCGCGCTGCCCACGAACCACCCCGCCAACTACGTGCTCATGATGTGCGTCGGCATGAGCGATCCGGGCATGATCGTGCTTCCCACCCACCGGCTTTTCCGCGGACTGCCGTCGATGACTTCGTCGGACCTGGCCGCGAAACTAGGTAACTCCTTCACCACCCGCATCGCCGGTGAAGGAGCCGACCTCGCCCAGACGGTCTGGGAAGAAATCGAGTACGGAGGCGAGCAAGGGACGCTTGGGTTGTATACGGCGGAGGACGAACGGTGGGTCGTCGCCACGATCACCGACGCCGGCCGGGCCCGCATGGCAGAAATCGCCTCGGACCACAGCCCCGCCTGGCAAGGGTTGGGCGTGGCCCTCCTGCACCGGCTGGTCGTCGACACCTTGCTTGGCGCCCGCGACCTGCCCAAGCCGCGCTACGTCCACCTGGTCGACGAGGTCGTGGAGGGCCTCGAATCGGACGAGTTCCAACTGGCGGCCCTGGTGATGCCGGCCAGCGTCGACCATGTCCGCCAGATCAGCGAGCACCGGGAGCGGATGCCCGCCAAGAGCACGTACTTCTATCCAAAGCTTCTGAGCGGGCTGGTCTTCAATCCGCTTGAATAGCCCGCACCGGCGGCCGCAACCGGTTTCACGTGAAACCGGCTCGAAATCGGCGCGTTCCGCAGAAGCCGCACGTTCCACGTGGAACGCACCAGCCCTTTGCGTGCTGTTTCTTTGCTATTCCGCGCAGAGCGTGGCCGCTGCTAGAATTCGCCCCGCGTGACAGACCGTCGTCACGAACCCCAAGGGGACGCGAGGTGGATCGTCTCTCACCCCGCTTGCGATTCCCGTTGGTATTGTTGCTGGCCAGGGGGAACCTCCCGGTGGGTCGGATTCTGTGCGTGGCCAACCAGAAGGGTGGCGTCGGCAAGACGACGACGGCCGTCAACCTGGCCGTCGGGCTAGCCAAGAGCGGCGCGCGCACCCTGCTGGTCGACCTCGATCCCCAGTGCAACGCCACGAGCGGGCTGGGCCAACTTCCGGCCGAACACCACCCCCTCGTTTCCGCGCGGCCGTTGAAAGAGTCTCTGTGCCACACCGCGACCGCCCATCTGGAACTGCTGCCCGGAAGCCGCAACTTCCGCGACGTCGACGCGCTGGCCAACGGCGAAGAGGCCCACTCGGCGACGCTCCGCCAGCATCTGGCGGGCGGGCTGACCGCCTACGATTTCGTCCTCATCGACTGCCCGCCGTCGCTCGGGCAGTTGACGCGGCTGGCCCTGGCCAACTCCTCGGAGGTGCTGATGCCGATCCAGTGCGAGTATTTCGCCATGGAAGGGCTAACGCAAATGATCGAAGTCATCCGCGACGTGATGCAGCAGAAGCCTGGCCGACTGCGGTTCGGAGGCATCCTGTTGACGATGTACGACCCGATGCTCGAGTTGACACTCGAGGTCGACCAGGAAGTGCGCGACTTTTTTGGCGAGATCGTCTACCGAACCGTGATTCCCCGCGACGTGGCCGTGGCCGAAGCGCCCAGCCACGCGCTGTCCGTCATTGATTACGCTCCGCGCACGCGTGGTGCGCGGGCCTACGTCGAACTGTGCATGGAGGTATTGGAAAATGAGTAAAGAGCGCCGCTTGGGGCGTGGCTTGGAAGCCCTGCTCGGAACGCCGGTCGGAGCCCCAATCGTCAACGAGGTCTCGGCCGCAACGACGTCCACCGGCCCGGCCCAAGACGCCCCGGCCGGAAACCTGCGCGTCAGCGTTTACGACATCGAGGCCAACCCCTACCAGCCACGGCGCGATTTCGACGAAACCGAGATCGATGAGCTCTCCAACAGCTTGCAGGAGCACGGGCTTTTGCAGGCGATTCTCGTGCGCCGCGTCGCCGAGCGATACCAACTCGTGGCGGGAGAACGCCGCTTGCGCGCCGCAATCAAGGCGGGCTGGCCCGACGTGCCCGTTCATGTCATCGAAGCCGACGACCGCAAGACCGCCGAGATTTCGATCGTTGAAAACCTGCAGCGCAAGGACCTCAACGCCCTGGAGAAGGCTGCCTCGTTTCAGCGCTACCTGGAAACCTATCAGTGTACACAGGACGAGTTGGCCCGCCGGCTGCAGCTCGATCGCTCGACGGTGGCCAATCTGATCCGGCTTCTGGAGCTGCCCGATTCCGTGCAACAATCGCTCCGCGCCGGCGAGATCACGCCCGGCCACGCCCGCGCGCTCCTGCCGCTGGGAGACGAGCACGAGCAGATCTCGTTCTGCCGGCAGATCGTGGCCGACGGGCTGAGCGTTCGCTCGGTCGAGGGCCTGGTGCAAGAGGCGATTCGCGTGGCCGACGCCGAGCCGCTCGATCCGGTTGCCGGCGACGGTCGGGCCGCGAAACCGACGCGCAAGCCCCGACCGAACAACGCTGCGCTCGAACAGGAGCTACGGGCGGCGCTTGGCACAAAAGTCGACGTGCGGCAGGGGGCCAAGGGTCGCGGACGGATCGTGGTCCACTTCGCCAACGCCGATGAGTTCGAGCGGCTGCGCGACTGGCTCTGCCACGACGGGCGCGAAGTTCGCAGCCAAGCGGGATAGAAGGAGTACCGCTTTGTCGTTTGCCCGGTAGCCGGCGGCGCCCGCGATTGTGGAACAATTATTCAGTGCCGAAACTAGCCAGAAGCGTCAGCGAGGGACGTAGCTTAGACTTCCTCGCTGGCGCTTCAGCGACCTTTTGCTCCTTCGCCTTAGCGGCCACTCCACAGCCCCCTCCGCGTCGGAGCGACTTTTCAGTAATTCGGCGTGGGCGGCCGGTAATGACGCAGGTCGATCGAGCGAAACCACTCGATCGTTGGCTGCAACCCCTCGCGCAGCGGCACCTTCGGCTCCCAGCCTAGCCGCTGCTTGGCGAGCGTGATATCCGGCCGACGCTGCTTGGGGTCGTCCGCCGGGGCCGGCTCGTAAATCAGCCGCGACTTTGAGCCGGTCAGTTCCAGCACAAGCTCGGCCAGCGCCTTGATCGTGAATTCGCCCGGATTTCCCAGGTTGACGGGTCCAACGAAATCGTCGGGCCCGTTCATCATGCGGATCATGCCCTCAAGCAAGTCGTCGCGGTAGCAGAAGCTGCGGGTCTGGCTGCCGTCGCCGTAGATCGTGATGTCGCGGCCGGCGAGCGCTTGCATGAGGAAGTTTGAGACCACGCGGCCGTCGTACGGGTGCATCCCGGGGCCGTAGGTGTTGAAGATCCGCACCACGCGGATGTTCACGCGGTTCATGCGATGGTAGTCGAAAAACAGGGTCTCGGCCGCCCGCTTCCCCTCGTCGTAGCACGCACGCGTGCCGATCGGATTCACCGCGCCGCGATAGTCTTCGGGCTGCGGATGGACCTCCGGATCGCCGTAGACCTCGCTCGTTGAGGCCTGCAGAACTTTCGCCCGGCAGCGCTTGGCCATCCCCAGGACGTTGATCGCCCCCATGACCGAGGTCTTCATCGTCTTGATGGGGTTATACTGATAGTGGCCCGGTGCCGCCGGACACGCCAGGTTGTAGATCTCGTCGACCTCGAGCCAGATGGGCTGGGTGATGTCGTGGCGGATCAGCTCGAAGTTGGGCCGCGACAAGAGGTGCGAAACATTGGTCTTCTGGCTCGTGAAGAAATTGTCGAGGCAGATCACGTCGTGACCCTGGTCGACGAGCCGTTGGCACAACTGCGACCCTAAGAAGCCGGCGCCGCCGGTGACCATAATTCGCTTGATGTCGGGCACGGGAAAAGATGTCGGGGTTAGTGTTGGGATCTCGTCGGGGCAGATAATCTTAGCTTACCGGGTTTGGCCCGAATACCCGCACAGTAGCTCCGACGCTCCGCGGCGGAGAGGCCCACCACGCCGCCTTGGTCGCCTTTTGCTCCCCGAAACCACGCCCTTTCGCGGGAGCCAAAGGCGACTTCGCTTGCCGACACCGGTATGATCGAAGGATGGATGACCTGCTCGACTCTCTTACGGCGGCCCAGCGCGAGGCCGCTCAGCATATCGATGGCCCGCTGCTGATCCTGGCGGGCCCCGGCAGCGGCAAGACCCGTGTCGTGACGCACCGTATCGCCAACCTCCTGCGGCACGGAGTTCCGGCCCGTCAGATCCTGGCCCTGACGTTCACCAACAAGGCGGCCGACGAAATGAAGAGCCGCGTCGAGCGGCTTGCACCCGGCCAGTCGGTGTGGGTCGGTACATTCCATCGATTTTGCGCTCGCCTCTTGCGGCAGTATGCCTCTCTCGTCGGCCTGGAGGAAAACTACACGATCTACGATACGGGAGACAGCGCCGCCGTCTTGCGACGTGCCTGCGAAGAGGCGGACGTCGACACGAAGCATTTCACGCCGCCGCAGATGGCCGCCGCCATAAGCTGGGCGAAGAACAATCTCATTGGTCCGGAAGAGTACCAGCCCCGCGTGGGCCAGCCTCTGGGAGCGGTCGTCGCCAAAGTGTATCCCGTTTACCAGCGGCGTTTGCTGGCCTCAAACGCCGCCGACTTCGACGATCTGCTCTGGCATGTCGCGTCACTGCTGCGGGCCAACCCCGAGTTGCGCGAGACGCTCGACGCACGCTACCGTTACATCCTGGTCGACGAATACCAGGACACGAACCTTGCTCAGTACGCCATCGTTCGCGCCTTGTCGATCACGTACCCGAATCTCTCGGTGACCGGCGATCCCGACCAGTCGATCTACGGCTGGCGTGGGGCGAACATCAACAACATCCTCAACTTCGAGCACGACTTCCCCAACGTACACCTCGTGCGCCTGGAGCAGAACTACCGCAGCACAAAGCGGATCGTGCGCTTGGCGGCAGAGCTCATTTCGTGCAATACGAAGCGCAAGCAAAAGGGGCTGTTTACGGAAAATCCGGAAGGCAAGCGGGTTCGCTATGTCGCCTATCCCACGCAGATGGACGAGGCCGACCACATCGCGGCGCAAATCGCCGAAGCGGTTCACAGCGGGCGGCGCCGGCCAAGAGACTTCGCCATCTTTTATCGCGTGAACGCACTGTCGCGGCCGCTGGAATTCGCCTTACGCAGCGCGGGCCTTCCCTACCAGATGGTCAACGGCGTGGAGTTCTACCAGCGCAAAGAAATCAAGGACGTGCTGGCCTACCTGCTGCTTGTCAACAACCCGCGCGACGACCTGGCCCTTCGCCGCGTGGTAAACATGCCGCCGCGCGGCATCGGTAAGACCACGCTCGACCGCCTGGCGGCTCACGCCGCGCGCTGCGGCAAGAGCCTGCTCGAGGCTGCGCGGGAGGCCGGCTTGATCGCCTCCCTTCCCAAAAAGGCCGCCGTCGCGGTTGCAAAATTCGTGGCGATGTTCGACCGCTTGAGCCTCGTTTCGATGCGGCCCGCGGAAGAGATTATTGGGCACGTTCTCAACGAAACGGGCTACCAGGCGCACCTGATCGACAGCGGCCTGGAAGAGGACCAGGAAAGGCTGGCCAATATCCAGGAGTTGCTGACCGCGGCGCGCGAGTTCGACGAGCAAACTCCCGGCGAGGGACATCTGGAAGAGTTTTTAGAGAACGTTTGCCTGGTCAACGACGTCGATGTCTGGGAATCGTCCGACGACCGGGTGGCCATGATGACCCTGCACGCCTCGAAGGGGCTGGAGTTCCCCTGCGTCTATATCGTGGCGGTCGAAGAAGGGCTGCTCCCGCACGAGCGAAGCCAAAACTCACCCGACGAACTGGAGGAGGAGCGGCGGTTGATGTTCGTGGGAATCACGCGAGCCGAGGAGGAATTGCAGCTCAGCGTCGCCCAATACCGGGAATTCCGCGGCCGCCGGCAGCTCACCATTCCCAGCAAGTTTTTGCTCGAGCTTCCCTTCGACGAGATGGACGCCGCCGAGGCATCATGGGCAACCGATGCGAAGACCGACGAGGTTTGGGACGAGCCGATGCACGACGGAGACGAAGTGCAAGTTCACGAAGAGGACGTTGTTTGGGCTCCGCCTGATGCGTCGGAAGGGGAGACGGGCGTAAGTCGGATCGGAAAGCTGCGTGTCCCGACGCTGATGACGGCCGCGGAACTGGCCGTGCCCCAACAAACCAGCACGGGACTCTCACCTGAGCTCTTTCACCAGGGGATGGTCGTCCGTCACCCCGAATACGGCCTGGGAAAGATCATCGCCTTGTCGGGGAGCGGGATTCGTCGCACGGCCACCGTGGCGTTCGCCTCGTCCGGCGAAAAGAAGTTCGTGCTTGCCCAGAGTCCGTTGCGCCCGATGACAGGCGGCGACTCCTGAATCGCCGTGCGTATTCCCTGTTTCGAGTAGGACGGGCATCATCGTTCGACTTAACCGGGCGCCAACGGCGACCGCGAGGTTGGAACCGCGAACTGGGGCGAATTGCGCTTTCGGGCCGGCATTCGGTGCCATTCCCACGGTCGACGTTGGCTCCCGGTTACACAATTTGGGGCGTACAATGCGGCGATCCTGAACGGGAGACTCGTCGGCGGGGAGGCGAGACCCCGACCCGCAACGCCAGTTCGCGAATGGCTAATCCGCCCCCTTGCTTCCAACCGTTCGCCGGACGCGAAGCGCAACCGCCATCGCTCCGATGATGGCCAGCACCGTTTTGCCTTGCTCGCCACGGGTCCGACCTAACAGCGATTGCCAGTCGAAAGCCTGACCGTCGGCCGGCATGGGAGAGTCAATCTGAGAAACCTCGGACGAGGGACGTCCCCCGCCGGGGCGCCGCGCGAGTACGGTCTCATCCGGCCAGCCGGCTCCGTCGCCCGCGGGTTGAGCGTGAGAAACGGCAGCCATCGACGCCTGCGCGCCCCGCCGGACTGCGGCTCGTGGAGGTACCGCAACCATCTGCCGCTCTCCATCCGCCGACTCGGGCGGCAGGACCGAGGCGAGGAACTGGCGCACACGTCCGCAATAACTGCCGGTCGTAAAGCCGTTCCCTTCGCCCCAGAGGACGCCCGCCAGCTCGCCTTGCTGGTTGAAGATCGGCCCGCCCGAATCGCCCTGCCGGGCCGCCGCCGCCAGCTCCACCATCTCTCGTGGCAAACGTGTGTTGGGCGCCAGGTAGTTCGTGCAGCGGCCGCTGGCCAGGCGATACGGTCCCTGGCCGTAACCGGCGATCGCCAGCAGGTCGCCGGGCTGCGGCGGCATGGCGGCCACCGGCACCGGTTCGACGTTGGGCCGCCAGATCACCAGCGCCGCCAGATCCCAGTCTTTGTCGGTCTTCGCCACCCGGGCCAGCGAACGGAAACCGTCGGCAAACAGCACCGTGGGTGGCGAGGAGGCGTCCGCCACGACGTGCCGGTTGGTCAGCACGAGCCCGTGCTCGCCGTTCACGTCGACGAGCGTTCCCGATCCGTAGGAGGTGCTGCCGCTTTCCGGCACGATCACCCGCACCACGGCCGGATGTGGACGCATCGATTCGGTCGGCAGGTTGGCGTCGGGATCAGCCCCCGTCGCGACGAGCGAGCGGTTTGCGAGCGGAGGCACAACGCCGATCTCGCGAAACGTGTCGGCCCGAACGCCGGAGGTCGCCAGCACGGCGATCAAACCGGGCACGCCAAGCCAGAACCGCCTCACTGAGCCGTCCCTCAATTTGCGCCCTCCTTCAATCGGGATCTCCGCAACGGGAGCCCCTCGTTCATTTGGCGGGCTGTTTGCGGCGGCTCTCGTTCTTGATGATCAGCCGCAGGAGTTCTTGACGGAGCCTTTCGAGTTCCGCGCGGCGATCGGGGGTGGGTGTGTTGATGGACATGGTTCACGCGGCGATCGGCCGGCCGCCTTTGAGATCTTCTTGACGACTCGGAAAATCCTTTCCGTCGAGGTACCGATCCTTGAGACGCTGCAGTTCGGCGCGCACGGCGTTGTCGATCAAGCTCGTCAGGGTGAGGCGCGCCGGATAGCCGGCCAGATAGACGGCGGCGTTGCGGGCCTCGTCGAGCACGTCGGCCGACAAATAGAGCGTCGCCCGCGCCTTCGACCCCGAATTCCCCCGACTCGCCGGCATGATATGGTCCTTTCAAGCTCGCCAGGCGATGACTGGCGTCTGCGTATTGCTTCGGACGTTGCCCGGTGATTGCTGCAACGTCGGACGTTTCGGGCGTAAACTTTGCGCCGCTTAACCGCCTAGCATCTTCACGAACACGAATCTTCCGTCTTTGACGACGCTGCCGGACAGGGTTTGCAGCGTGCTGTCGCCGTTGGCGTCGAACGACCAGACGCCCAGGGCGCCGCGATCAAAATTGCGAATCGAAAGACAGGCGTCGATGACGGCCTGGCGGTCCTTTCGGCCGGCCCGCTCGATCGCGGCCAGTGCGACCTTACCCGCCTCGTAGCCGTAGATCGCGTAGGCTTCGGGCATCACGCCGTAACGTTCCCGATACTTGCGGACAAACTCGCCCCCTTTGCCTGTCAGGTGCTGGGGAGGCAGGCCGGCAAAGGTGACGTAGCAGCGGCCGTTGAGATTCTCGGCCCCGGCCGACCGGATAAAGGCTTCTTCCATGCAGGCGTCGGGCACCATCAGCGGGCAGGTCAGTCCGACCGCCACCATGTCTTTGGCAAGCTGCCCGCCGCGCGACTGGGTCGTGCCGCCAAAATAGACGAGGTCGGGAGCCAGCGACTTGACCGTCGTCATCAGCGACTTGAATTCCTGCGCCCTGGCGTCGATGCTCTCGTGCCCCAGAACGGCGACGCCCTTTTCGCGGCACCGGGCCGTAAAAAGGGTGGCGATTCCACGGCCGTAGACCTCGGCGTCGTCGAGGACGTAGACGCGGCGAGCGCCCAGCTCCAGCGCCCAGTCGGCCCCAAGCGGGCCCTGCAAGTCGTCGGTCGGAACGACGCGGGCGAACGTCACGCGGCCGGTGGGCCGGTAAACGTCCGGCTCGCCGGGGTCGCCTCGATCGGGTTTTGTCAGGCCGGGCCAGGTGTTGACCGGGCTGAGCATCAACAGCCCGGCGCGGTTCAGGCTGGGCATCGAGATCTTGGCGGCGCCCGAGTTGTACGTACCCAGATAGATCAGAACGTTGGGATCGAGGACGGCTCGCTGGGCGTTGGCGATTTCGGCTTCGGCGGTCCACTGCCCCGCGGCGGCGGTGGCGTCGTCCCAATCAGAGTATTCGATCTTGAAGCCGCCCGCCCGCCAGTTTGCTTCCTCCAGGGCCAGCCGGATCCCGCCTACGATCGAATCGGTTTGCGATTTCACGCTGCCGGTACGCGGCAGGCTGGAGACGATCTTGACCACTCCCGCTGTGCTGCGTCCGCGAAGCGAGCCCACCAGGGGCGCCAAAGCAAGCCCCGCGACCAGGATCCAAGTTGCGCGATTAAGCAAATGTAATCTATTGGCGTCTCGCATAAGTGGCTCTCACACTTATGATTATGGTGAGCGGCGCGGTGCAAGCAAAGTCGAGGCGGCCTTGCTTGGCACGCACCTTGCTAGCGAAGGTGGGGCTAGCAGAGGTCCAGCGATGAGACGGATGACGGCGGTTTGTTATTGCGCGGTAACGGCTTTGGCCCTTTGGGGCCAGGCGCGGGGCGCCGAGCCTACCTTTCGCCAGGTGTTGCACCGCTACCTGGGACATCGAAAGGACGTCTCCGAGCAAAAATTGCAGCCGCCGTCAGGGTACCCCACGGACGCGAGCCATTCGATCGCCCTGGAATATGCGGTGGAGTTGCGCCACGGCGGTTCCGACGAAGCGGTCGATCCCGAACAGCATCAGTTTGTGCCCGGCGACCAGATTCGGGTTCGGATTGAACCATTCGACGATCTGTACGTCTATGTCTTCTTTGAAGACGAAGAGGGCAGGCGCCAGTGCCTGTTGCCGCGCGACAAAAGTCTGCCCCGGCTCGTGAAGCATGACCAGCCGATCGAACTGCCCACGGATGGTACGGTGTTCGAGTTCGAAAGGGGGTGCAAAGGAGAGACCCTCGTGCTTGTGGCCACCAAGGAACTCGACGGCAACCTGGCCACCCTGTGCGAAGCCGTGTACAAAAAACGCGGCGCCAGCCTGACGCCGGAAGAGCGAACGGCCCAGAACGAGTTGCGCCAGCGCAACGACAAGGCGCTGGCGTCGATTCAGACTCGCCAGTCGATGGCGGTGGCCTACCGCGGCCGGATTTCGGCCGAGTCGCTTGCGCGGGTAACGGCCGAGATGGAAGAGCGCGGCGTCGGCGACGCCCTGCTTGTCGAGCCCCCTGGCGACGACCGGCCCTCGACGCTGGCCCTTTTTGTCTCGAAGTCGGAGGTAGCTCCCCGGCTTGCGATCCGCATTCCCCTCAGATCGGCCGACGTCGCGCCGGCCGGCATGCCTTGAGCGCCTAACCGCCGCTCGTCTCGGCTACCGACGCGGCGGAATGGTCGCTATACTTCGGACCCCCGGATTCGGAGGATGGCCGGCGGATCGTAGTATGACCGCCGCCGACATTTTTAGCGGCAGGCAAGGGAATGCCGTATGCCACCGACGTCGATTCTGCGACCTGACCTTCGTGTAACTCGCCCTCTGGCGAACGTTGCGCAGCAACCGGTCGGACCTGCGTCCCGCGAAGATTGGCTCTCGCCTCGCCGGCAGGAACGCCTGATTTGGGCCTGCGTCGGCCTTGCCCTGGCCGCCCGCGCGGTGCGATATCTCGTGTGCTTTCCGCTCTGGGAGGACGAGTGCTTTCTCGTGTCGAACCTGATCGACGCGGGCTACGCGAAGCTGCTCGATCCGCTCAACTACCACCAGGTGGCGCCGCTCTTGTTCCTGTGGCTTGAGTTGACTTCGGTCAAGCTGCTGGGCTTCAGCGAGTGGTCGCTGCGACTCTTTCCGTTCGCCTGCGGGGTGGGCAGCTTGATTCTTTTTCGGCACCTCGCGAGGCGGCTGCTGCGCGGGCCCGCGAGGCTGCTGGCCGTCGCCGCTTTTTGCGCCAGCTATTCGGGCATTCGCTACGCCGCGGAGGCCAAGCCCTACGGCCCGGATCAACTGGTCGCACTGCTCCTGCTGGCGGCGGCCGTGGAATGGTCGCGGAGCGAGAACAGGGGCAAATGGCTGCTGGCGCTGGTCGGCCTGCTACCCGTCGCGGTGGGCCTTTCGTACCCGGCCGTTTTCGTCGCGGGCGGGATCAGCCTTTTTATGGCCCTGGAACTGATCCTCCAGCCGAGGGTCGAGCGGCGACGCGATTGGACGTGCTGGCTGGCATACAACGGCGTTTTGGCGGGCTCGTTTCTCACCATGCTGCGATTCGCGGCCAAAAGCCAGAGCGACTCCGAACTGGGTTGGATGCAGGACTATTGGAAAGACCACCTCCCCTCGCTGGCGTCGCCCCTGGAATTCGTGCTCTGGTTCTTTAAGACGCATACAGGAGACCTGCTGGCGATTCCGCTGGGGGGCGAGCACGGCGCGAGTACGATCACCTTTTTGCTGGTGACGCTAGGCGTCGGCTGCGTCGTCCGCAACAGGCGATACCGTGTGCTGACTCTCTGTCTGGCACCGGCAGGGCTGAACCTGGTGGCAGCCATGCTGGGCCGATTTCCCTACGGCGGCCACGTCAAGTTCTCGCAGTATCTGGCGCCGGCGATCTGCCTGCTGCTGGGGATCGGAGCGGCCGCCCTCATCTCGGCCGGCCGCGGGGGCGACGAGGTGCGACGGCGCTGCCTGCGCATCGCACTGGTCGTCCTGGCGCTGATCCCGCTGGGAACGATGGCCCGCGATTTTGTCTGTCCCTACAAATCGTCGACCGACGCACGGTATCGCGATTTCGCACGCTGGTTTTGGCCGAGCATGCAGTTCGCCGGCGAGACAGCCTGCCTGCACACCGACCTGGGGTTGGAGTTCGCCCCCGGCACCTTCCACCATCTGGGCTGGTCGGCGATGTACGTTTGCAACCAGCGGATCTACTCTCCTCGCCACCGGCTCGGTAAGCCGGTCAACTGGCAGCGTATCAGCGCCGATTGGCCCTTGCACTGCGTCGAATACCGGGCGGAGGTCTATCCCTACGACGAGTCGGCCCAACAAGCCTGGCTCAATTCCATGGGCGAGCGCTACGAACTGCTTTCTCGCGACGTTTTTCCCTCGCCCGTCTACCAGCAACGCGGCAGCAATCTGCTCTGCTGCGACAAGCTCGTGCTCTACAAGTTCGCTCCGCGTCGCTAGCGCGGACCATTCACCAGCGCCTCGCTGGTACTCTTGCGTTTCGGGCTGGTGCCGTTCGGGAGTTTCGACTTCGACGTGACATCATCGTCTAACTTAACCGGGAGCCAACGACGACCGCGACGACGGCGTCGAATGCCGGCTGGAAAATACAGTTGCTCCCAGTTGGTGGTTCCAACCTCGCGGTCGCCGTTGGCGTCCGGTTAGGCGAAGGAGCGTGAAATGCGGAATTGCACGGCAAAGATCGGTAGACGCTTGACACAGGATTGTATCCAATATACAAACTTCGGTGGGCCGTTCAGAAAAACGGCTACACCCCACCTAGAGAGCGCCGGCGATGCCGATCGCGACCTCCACCGCCCCCTTGCAAAATGTCTCGGAGCAGATTGCGGCGCAACTGCGGCTGGAGTTGATGACGGGCGGCTTTCGCCCCGGCGAATCGCTGCGCGAAGAGGCACTGGCCGAACGCTTCGGCGTCAGCCGGCATCCGATCCGCAAGGTGCTCCAGCAACTCGTGCAAGACGGCTTTCTGGTCGCCAAACGCAACTGTGGGGTGCGGGTCGCCCACCCGCCGGGCAAGCACGTCTGCGAACTGCTCAGCCCGATGCGAGCACAGATGGAAACCTACGCGCTGCGGCTCGCCTTTGAGCGGCTGCGAGCCGAGGATTTCCAGGGCTTTGAGCCGATCCTGGCGCGGCTGCGATTCGCCTGCGAGCAAGGCGATGCCGCCGCGGTCTGGGATCGCGACTTCGAGTTCCACAAGTATCTGCTCGAAGCGGCCGACTTGCAGGACGTGATTCCGATCTGGCTCTCCATCACCGGCCGACTGCGGGACTTTCACGCGACGGCCATCGGCATGCTCGACGATTTGCTTTCCGTTCACTTCGTGCATCAGGTCCTGATCGAGACGTTCCGCTCCGGGGATTTGGAGCAGGCGTCGGCGGCCCTGGCAGAGCACGTCGTGAACGGCACGTTCAACGTCGAAGCGAAACAGCGGTTCAAGCGAAAGGGCGCACGGCGAAACCAGAAGTAGAGCAGGACCGTAGTGTGGGACGAGCGAAGCGAGTCCCACCAAAGCATTAGCCCCACGAGGAATGCAGGAGAGACCGCCGATGTCAGCAACAAAACTGAGTGCGATGGGGCTGGGTATCCTGGCGGCCCTTGCCGTGCGCTTATCGTCTGCCGCGCAGGAGGGGGAGCCGAAGACGGTCGTTGCCCCGGCCCCCGTCGACGCGGGTGCCGTCGAGCACTTCGAGAAGAGGGTGCGGCCGTTGCTGGTCGAGCGCTGCTATAAGTGCCACGCGGGTGACGAGGTAAAGGGCGGCCTGCACCTCGACTCGGCCGACGGTCTGCACGCCGGCGGCGACTCAGGCGCGGCGATCGTGACCGGAAAGCCCGCCGAAAGCCTTCTTGTGCAGGCAGTGCGGCACGAAAACGGGCTGGAGATGCCCCCCGACGGTAAACTTTCGGACGTGCAGATCGCCGACCTCGCGACGTGGATCCGATCCGGAGCGGTCTGGCCGGCCAGCGGCCCGACGAAGACCTCGCCGCCGGGCCCGGCGGCGGTCTCACCCAGGCGGCCAAACGCGGGAGGATTGGCCGCCGCCTTGCAACTCTGGCTGCCCGCCGACGCGCTGTCGCTCGCCGACGGCGACCCGGTTTTCACCTGGCCCGATCAGAGCGGCCACGGCCGCGACCTGACGGCGACGCGCGGCGTTCGGCCCGGAGGCGTCGGCCTGCCGCCGAGGTTCGCCCGCGAAAGCAAACTCGGGCGCAGGCCGAGCGTGCGCTTCGACGTCGCTTCGGGGCTGGCCGCCTCGCCAGGTAATCCCGTGCCGATCGAAGGCGACGCCGCGCTGAGCCTGATTCTGGTCCTGAACCTCGAGCCGCACGAATCCGGCCCGCCTTTCGACGGAGTTTTCGGCATCGGCAATCCCGCCCACGCCGGCGACCCGGGCAAGCCGCTGGCGGCGCTGGTACAGATCAACCGCGGCGAGGACCACGCCCTGCACCTGGCGGGCGGGTGGAACCACGACGCCTCGCTGGGCGCGGGCTCGTTCAGGCCTTTCTACGACAAATCCGTGGTCCTGACCGTCGTCAAACAGCCCGGCCCGCTGTGCGGCACGACGCAGTTCTTCGTCAACGGCGAACGTCTCGGCCCCGCGGGCGACGGGCCGCTGGCGGGGGTCGCGACCGCGCCCGACATCCAGCATCGGGCCGACATCGGCCCCTACATGGGCAAGGCCCTCGAGTGGGCCGGCAGCATACGCGGCGACGTGGGCGAGGTCGTCGTCTACAGCAAGGCGCTCTCCGAGGCCGAGCGACGGGGAGTTGAAGAGTATCTGGCCGACAAGTTCGCCCTCACGCTGCGCTCGCAGGTGATCGCGACACGGGCCGTCTTCACGCCGGAAGAAAGGGGCTTCTGGGCTTACCAGCCGATCGCGAACCACGCTCCGCCAGCCGTTCGAGACGAGACGCGGGTCCGGTCGCCGGTCGATCGTTTCCTGCTGACCCGGCTCGAGGGGCAAAACCTGGCTTTCGCCCCCCCAGCCGACAAACGCACGCTTCTGCGGCGGGTAACGTTCGACCTGACGGGGCTGCCGCCGACGCCCGAAGAGGTCGAAGCCTTTTTGAAAGACGAGTCGCCCCAGGCCTTCGCGGGCGTGGTGAACCGCCTGCTCGATTCGCCCCGCTACGGCGAACGCTGGGGGCGCCACTGGCTCGACGTGGTTCGCTACGCCGACACCACGGCCAACGACGCCAACGCCGTGATGCGATACTCCTGGAGGTACCGCAACTACGTCATCGACGCTTTCAATCGCGATCTGCCCTACGACCAGTTCGTTGTTGAGCAACTGGCGGGCGACCTGCTTCCGCCCGCAAGCGACATCGACGTCACCATCCGCCGGACCGTGGCCACGGGCTACCTGATGGTCGGTTCCAAGGCGCTGGCTGAAACCGACAAGGAGCAATCGCGGCTCGACATCGTCGACGACCAGCTAGACGTCACGGGCCGAGCGCTGCTCGGCCTGACGATCGGCTGCGCACGTTGCCACGACCACAAGTTCGACGCCATTCGCACGGTCGACTACTACGCGCTGGCCGGCATCTTTCGCAGCACCGAGCCGTTCCAGGACGAGTCGCGCAACGCCACGATGTGGTGGGAGTTCCCCTTGTTTCAGCCGCCCGGCGAAGCGCCGTTCATGGTGATGGCGCCCAAAGAAGCGGCGCCGCGCAACCTGCGTGTCCACGTGCGGGGAAACCATTTTACGCTGGGGCAGGTCGTGCCGCGCGGCTTTATCCAGATCGTCTCCTCCGGCATGCGGGCGCCGGAGAAAGGGGAGGGATCCGCATCTGAAGCCCCCGCAGGGTCGCACCCAGACGCCCCCGACATCAATTCGGCCCAGAGCGGCCGGTTGGAACTGGCTCGCTGGATTGCCGACAAGAACAATCCGCTCACGGCGCGGGTGATGGTCAACCGGATCTGGCAGCACCATTTTGGGCGGGGACTGGTGGCGACCAGCGACAACTTCGGCGCGCGCGGCGAACCGCCCTCACACCCCGAACTGCTCGACTGGCTCGCTGCGCGGTTCATCGAGAGCGGTTGGAGCGTCAAGGCGATGCACCGGCTCATGCTCGGCAGTTCCGCCTACCAGCAGCAATGCCGGCCGCAAGAGGCGGCCCGGCAAGTTGACCCCGACAATCGCCTGCTGTCCTACTTCCCCCGCCGGCGCTTGTCTGCCGAAGAACTCCGCGACGCGGTGCTGGCCGTCAGCGGGCAATTGGACGTCGTTCCGGACGCGGGCGAGGCGGCCGACGTGCTCTGGAAGCGCGCGGAGATACTCGACGGCAAACGTGGGTTCGCGCCGAACCGAATGACGCAGGACGACCCGTTTTACTCGGAGTTCCTCAAGCGAAGCGTTTATCTACCCATCGTGCGCAACATGCTGCCCGACGTGCTGGCGCTGTTCGACGGTGCCGACCCCAACGGAGTGACGGCCGTTCGCAACGAGACGACCGTCCCCTCCCAAGCGCTGTTCATGCTCAACAGCCGCCTCGTTCGCGAACAGTCGCGACATTTCGCCGGAAAACTGCTGGCGGACGAAAAGGGGACGGACGCCGACCGCGTGCGGCGCGCGCACGAGGCGGCACTCGGCCGACCGCCTTCGCAGCAGGAGTCGGCCGACGCCCTGGCGTTTGTCGACGCCTACCTCGCCGCCCAGGCGGCACAGGCCCGGCCTGAAGCCGAACGGCGACTTTCGGCCTGGCAGAGCTATTGCCAGGCGCTGTTCTGTGAAAACGAGTTTCTATATTGCGAATGATACAAGTAGCCCCGACGCCCCGTGACGGGGGAGGCGGCCGCGTTGCGGTCGCCTTCTCCGCCCGGAAGCGTGGGAATCTAAACGCGAGAACCGTCCTATGAAACTCGAGTCACCCGGCTGCAGCCCATTTTCTCGCCGCGAGTTGCTGCGACAGGCGGCTTGCGGCTTCGGGCACGTCGCCATGCTTTCCTGGCTGGCTTCGTCGGCGCAAGGCGACGTCGCCCCCGCCAGCCCACTGGCCCCCCGGCCGCCGCACTTTCCGGCCCGAGCGAAGCGCGTGATATTCTTGTTCATGCACGGCGGCGTGTCGCACGTCGACACGTTCGACCCGAAGCCGAAGCTGACCGAGATGAACGGCCAGCCCTCGCCGCTCGCCAAGCCGAAGTTTGAATTCGCCCCGACGGGCAACCTGCTGGGCTCGCCGTGGAAGTTCACCCGCCACGGCCAGAGCGGCATCGAGGTCAGCGAGTTGTTTCCGCAGATCGCGTCGGTTATCGACGAGATTTGCGTCATCCGTTCGATGAACGGCGGCGATCAGGTGTCGCACGGGCCGGCGCTGTTGAACCTCAATACCGGCAGCGGCGTCTTCGCCCGGCCGAGCCTAGGCGCCTGGACGCTCTACGGACTGGGTTCCGAGAATCAGAACTTGCCCGGTTTCCTCAGCCTCAGTCCGTCGCTGTATCACGGCGGCGCCCAGAATTACGGGGCGGCCTTTCTGCCCGCCAGCTATCAGGGAACGCGCATCGGCGACGGCAGCACGCCGTTTGGGCAGGCCGTCTTGTCGAACCTGGCGCCCGCCGACGACCCGGCGCTGGAGCGCTTGCAACTCGATCTCGTGGCCCGGCGGAACCGCGAGCACCTGGCGCGCGTGGGCGCCGATCCGCGGCTCGAGGCGCGGATCGCCGCAGGCGAAATGGGCTTTCGCATGCAGATGGCGGCGCCGCAGGTCATGGACCTCAGCCAGGAAAGCGCCGCCACGCATCAGCTTTACGGCGTGGGCGTCGAACCGACCGACGAATACGCCCGGCAGTGTCTCCTGGCGCGGCGCCTGGTCGAGGCGGGAGTCCGCTTCGTCCAGGTCAATTACAGCTATCCCCGCAACTACTGGGACGCGCACGGAGACCTGCGAAACAACCACACCTCGAACGCGAAGAAAGTCGATCAGCCGATCGCCGCGCTGCTGAAGGATCTGAAAGACCGCGGCCTGCTGTCCGACACGCTGGTCATCTTCGGCACCGAGTTCGGCCGCACCCCGGCCGCCCAAGGCAACGACGGCCGCGACCACCATCCGCACGCCTTCAGCATGTGGCTGGCGGGCGGCGGGGTGCGCGGCGGCACGGTCTACGGCCGAACCGACGACTTCGGCTATTACGTCGTCGAGAACAAAGTGGCGATTCCCGATTTCCACGCCACGATCCTGCACCTGCTCGGGTTCGACCACAAACGGCTGACCTACCGGTACGCCGGGCGCGACTACCGGCTGACGGACGTCCACGGAGAGGTGATCCAGCCGATTCTGGCGTGACGAAGCGACCCGGAACGATTCGCCGGCGCGGGCAAACTCCCGGCCGCCCCTGCCACTGGCAACCGCCGACGGGCGAGGGTAATTTGGAGCGGAATCAGTTATCCGCTTCGGAGTCACACCATGAAATTGCCCGCCTCGAAATTGCCCGCCTCGTTCGTCCTCGCCTGCCTGGCGGCCTTCGTTTCGGCCGCGGCGGCCGACGACAACACCCCGCCCGAAGGCTTTGTCGCCCTCTTCAACGGTAAAGACCTGACCAACTGGAAGGGGCTGCTCAAGTCGCCGCTCGACGATCCGTCGAAGCGCGCCCAGGCGTCGCCAGATGAGCTCGCCAAGGCCCAGCAGGAGGCGGACGAAGACATGCGGGCGCACTGGAGCGCGAAAGACGGCGTGCTCGTCTTCGACGGAAAGGGCCGCAGCCTGGCCACCGCCAAGGACTATGGCGATTTCGAGCTGTGGGTCGATTGGAAGATCGAGCCCAAGGGCGACAGCGGCATCTACCTGCGTGGCACGCCGCAGGTGCAGATCTGGGATCCCGCCAGCGATTCGGCCAAGGGGGTCGGTTCGGGCGGCCTGTTCAACAACCAGAAGCACGAGAGCAAACCCACGACCGTGGCCGACAAAGCGATCGGCGAGTGGAACACGTTCAAGATCAAGATGGTCGGCGAGAAGGTGACCGTCAAACTTAACGACGTGCTCGTCGTGGACGACGTGGTGCTGGAGAACTACTGGGAGCGCGACAAGCCGATCTACCCCACGGGACAGATCGAGCTGCAGAACCACGGCAACACGCTCTACTTCAAGAACATCTACATTCGGGAGATCCCGAGGTAGGTAGCTCTCTGAGCTAAGACGCTATCAAAAGAACCGGCAAGCAGGCGAGCAAAGTGGCTCCGACGCTCCGCAGTGGAGGATGCGGTCGTCTGCGGCTGCCTCCCCGTCACGGGGTGCCGGGGCTACGTGAGCCGTCGGATTTCTATTCCGGATACAGCTTCGTCGACAGATACCGCTCGCCGATGTCCGGCAGTACGACGACGATCAGCTTGCCGTTGTGCTCCGGCTGACGTGCCAGTTTGAGGGCGGCCCAAGCCGCGGCTCCGGAACTTATGCCGCACATCAGGCCTTCCAGCCGGGCCAGGCTGCGCGCGGTCTCGGCCGCGTCGTCGTCGCTCACCTGGACGACCTCGTCGATCACGTCCACATTGAGCACGGTGGGAATGAAACCGGCTCCGATGCCTTGGATCGTGTGTCGCCCCGGCTTGAGCGGTTCGCCGTTGCGCTTCTGGGTGATAATGGGGCTATTGACCGGTTCGACCGCCACGACCTGCACCGAAGGCTTGCGCTTCTTGAGCACTTCGCCCACGCCCGTGATGGTTCCCCCCGTGCCTACGCCCGACACGAAGATGTCGATGTCTCCTCCCGTGTCGCGCCACACCTCTTCGGCGGTCGTCCGCCGGTGTACCTCCGGGTTGGCTGGGTTGTTGAACTGCTGCGGCATGAAGTGGTTTTTGTTCTCGGCCAGAATTTCTTCGGCCTTCCGGACGGCGCCCGGCATGCCGTCGGCGGCCGGTGTGAGGATGACTTCGGCACCGAGCGCCTTGAGCATGCGCCGCCGCTCCAGGCTCATGCTTTCGGGCATCGTCACCTTGATCTTGTAGCCGCGGGCGGCGCAGACGTAGGCCAGGCCGATTCCCGTGTTGCCGCTGGTCGGCTCGATGACGACCGTATCGCTGCGAATCTTGCCGTCGCGTTCAGCCGCCTCGATCATGGCGGCGGCGATCCGATCCTTCACGCTCCAGAGCGGATTCATGTTTTCGACTTTGGCGGCCACGGTGGCCACGCATCCCTGAGCGATCTTCCCCAGGCGCACCAGCGGCGTGTTGCCGATGCAGCGGGTAATGTCTTCGTGGATTCCGGCGGTCGAGGCGGTGGCCATGACGGTCCTTTCTGCTGCGTTCTTGCTCAACTGGGGCGTGGGTCTCTGCCGTGCGGGATTATAGTTGGCTGCACTAAAGTGAGTCAACGCAAGGTGTTGGGCAGCCAAATGGGGAGATGACTCGCCGCGGATCGAAGACGCACGAGCCGGATGTTGTCGGCTCGCGCTAGCACACTCGGCCAAAAAAAATAGCGCGAGCCGGTGTTACGAAGCGTCCGCCAGTTGGATTCGCGGCTGACGCTTCGCAACGACCGGCTCGCTTTGCTGTGTTCGGCAGGGTGGGTGCTTACTTACAGTCGGTCTCGCTGCACTCGGCCGGCGGTGAGCTGCGATCGTCGAGCGGGCTTCGGTTGGAAACCGCCGACTTGTCGGCCACGCGGGCGGCTTGCTGGTCGGCCACCGTGCGGGCCGCCTGTCGGAGGTCGGCCGGGCTTAGGCGACGCAGGTTGCTCAACTCGCTAAGCGGCTTGAGCACCGTTACGGCCCTTTCGACGGCCGGCTCAAAGAGCACCACGTCCACCAGCCAGCGGCGGACGCGATCGAACGACTGCACCGAGTCGACGAGCTGGTGCTCCAGGTCGCTCAGCGTCTCGAGCGTCTCGATGGCGTCGGCCAGATCGCCCGTGCGGCTCACCAGCGTGTCCTTGAGCGTAACCAGGTTATCGAGCGACGCCTTGGCGGAGGTCGTCTGAGCCGACTCGCGCTCGAGCCGGTCGCGGATCGCCGACAGGTCGCTCAGGGCCGTACGGGCCGATTCGATCTGCCGGCCGTCGTTGCCGCAAAGAATTTCATCCTTGAGAGCGGCCAGCCCCTGTCCCACATCGCGGGCCCGCTCGATGTCGCCACAGGAGTCGACGAGCTGCTGCTGAATCGACTTCCAGCCGGCCGCGGCGCGTTCGGCAGTGTCCACTTCTCCGGCGGCGCTCACAAGCTGCTGCTGGATCACGGTCCAGGCGCCAGCCACCTGGTGGGCCCGCTCCAGCTCCGGAGCTGCACTGACCAGTTGTTGCTGGATCGAGGTCCATGAGTCGGCGACCTTCTTGGCCTTCTCTACCCGCTCGCCCGAGGCGAGCGCCTGGGCCTTCAGGTCGGCTAGGGCGTCGATGGCGCGGCGGGCGCTGGGGGTCTGCGAGGCGGCGTTGCGGGCCGATTCGTGGACGCGCCGAATCTCGTCCAGCGTGTTGCGGACGGCCACGATGTCGTGGTACTGCGACACGACCTGGTCCTGCAGCTTGTTCAGGGCCTCGACGGCCGCCAGCACGTCGGCCGTGTCTTCCTGGGCCGACCGCGCTTCGCGCTGCAGCTCGGCGATGCTGGCCAGGGCCTGCGAGGCTTCCAGCGTGTCGGGCTGCTGGGCGATGAGCTGCGACTGCAGGGACATGATTTTCTTCAGGGCGATCTCGGCGACCTCAGCCCGGTCGCCCTGCTCGACCAGCGCGGTGAGCAGCTCATTGGTCTGCCCTACGTTGCCGCGTTTGCCGACCAGTTTTCCGACGTTGCGCTCGAGTGTGGCAACCTGGCCCTCGAGTCGGGCCAGCTCGCCGGCGATGGGCCGGGTCGCGCCGAAATAGACGACCACCAGTCCCAAGACCAATCCCCCGCCAAACCAAGCCCAGATGCGGGAGTCAATGTGACCATCGTTGTGTTGGATCAGCTCGTCGCCGTCCCTGGCGGAGTGCGAATCCGTTCGCTCGTGTATGGTAGCCAAGCGTTTATCTCCTAGCAAAGTGGCTGTGAACCGCCTACGGTTGCGCCATCCAAATTGTGGCCAGTCTTCCGTATCGGAAATTCGCCCACCGCCCATCTAGCTTTTGTATGGTGCTCAGCTCGCCCAAATGTCTTAAACGCGGCGGTTCCTAAGGTTAGGAACAGACGAAGAAGAACGCACCAGTTTGGGCGCAACGCCCTGGATGATCGGAGTGATGACTTTGCCTTCTGCGGGGGGTTGACTGCTGCTCAACCTGCGTCCTCGCTGAACCGGACCAACACGGCGACCGTGCGGTCGGCGTCGCCTGCCCGTCCGAAAGTGCAATTCGGAGCAGTTCGCGGTTCCGACTTCGCGGTCGCCATCGGCTCCCGTTAAACGACCGCCCCGTCGGCTTGCGCACTGACGCGCCGCGGAGCGTCCACCCGCAATCCCGGCCTCCCCAACCGGTGACCTTGACGGATGGATTGAAGTCAGGCTATGATTTTGAGCAATCAAAAAATGTTTAGATGGATCAAAGTCGGTCGCGAGAAAAGCGTCGAACCATGAGCGGACGCCGATGGGCCTGTTTGCTATGCGTGCTGGCGACCTGCCTGGCCGGCTGCCAGGATCAGGTCGACGGCGCCGGCTCGTCCACGGCCGGCGAATCGCGGGTTCACCGCTTTAGCGGCAATTATCCGATCCGCATCGTCGCCACCACGGCAATGGTCGCCGACCTGGTGGAGCACGTAGGCGGGCCGCACGTCGAGGTCACGGCCCTGATGGGCGAGGGGGTCGATCCGCACCTCTACAAGGCGTCCAGCGGCGACGTGTTCCGCTTGAACCAAGCCGACGTGGTTGTCTACTCGGGGCTGCACCTGGAAGGACGGATGGGCGACGTCCTCTCGCGACTCGCCCGTCGCAAGCCGGCGTTTGCCGTGACCGACGGGCTTGAGCGTGAGCGCCTGCTGAAGGTGGGGCCGAACCAGTTCGACCCGCACGTCTGGTTCGACGTCGGCCTGTGGGCCGAGTGCCTGGCGCAGGTCGAAACCGAGCTTGCCGGCTTCGACCCCGCGCACGACGCCGACTACCACCGACAAGCTGCGGCCTATCGGCGGGAGCTTGCCGAACTCGATACGTGGTGCCGCGACCAGATGGCCGGCATTGCCGCCGAGCGCCGCGTGCTGGTCACCGCGCACGACGCGTTTCATTACTTCGGTCGCGCCTACGACATTCAGGTCAAGGCGATCCAGGGGATCAGCACGCAGGCCGAGGCCGGCGTCAGCCAGATCAACGGCCTGGTCGACTTCATCAGCCAGCGGAAGATCAAGGCGGTGTTCGTCGAGACGAGCGTCAGCGAACGAAACATCCAGGCGCTCGTCGAGGGGTGCGCCGATCGTGGCCACCAGGTTGAAATCGGCGGGCAGCTTTTTTCCGACGCCATGGGCAAGCCCGGCACGCCCGAAGGCACGTATGCGGGCATGGTGCGGCACAACGTCGAAACCATCCGGCGGGCCCTGGAATGAACACCGTAGGAAATCGAGGGCCCGTGGCGCCCGAGCGAAAAGCCGGCGCGCTCGTCGAATCGACCGAGCCGCCGGTTCCGGCGCCGCCGCCAGTCTTGGAAATCCACGACATGACGGTCGCCTACCACCGCCGGCCCGTGCTCTGGGACGTCGACCTCTCGATCGAGCGGCCGAGCCTGGTCGGCATCGTCGGTCCCAACGGGGCGGGCAAGAGCACGCTCATCAAGGCCGTTCTCGGCCTGGTGCCGATCACCAGCGGGCGTGTCACGCTCTTCGGCCGTCCCGCGGAGACGCAACGAAGGCTGGTCGGTTACGTGCCGCAGCGCGAGAGCGTCGACTGGGATTTTCCGGTCAACGTGCTCGACGTGGTGCTGATGGGAACCTACGGCCGGCTCGGCTGGTTTCGCCGTCCCGGGCGGGCCGAGCGTGAGTGGGCCCTGGAGTGCCTGCGGCACGTCGGGCTGGCGGATTTCGCCCGTCGACAAATCGGCCAACTTTCGGGAGGCCAGCAGCAGCGAACCTTCCTGGCGCGGGCCCTCGCTCAAAAGGCCGAGATCTATTTCATGGACGAGCCGATGGCCGGGGTCGACGCGGCCACCGAGCGGGTCATCTTCTCGCTCTTGCGCGAGCTGCGGGCCGAGGGAAAAACCGTGCTCGTCGTCCATCACGACCTGCGCACCGTCCCCACCTATTTCGACGAAGTAGTCCTGCTCAACATGCGGCTCGTGGCCAGCGGCCCGACCGCGAAGACGTTTACCACGGAAAACCTGCACAAGACGTACGGCGGCCGGCTGGGCATTCTGGAGACGGCCGGGCAGGCCGTCGCCGAGCAGCGGCGCAGCGTATGATCCCCTACAACACGGCCATCGTGCTTGCCGGCACGAGCCTGCTCGGTGCGGGCTCCGGGTTGATCGGCACGTTCGCCCTGTTGCGGGGGCGGGCCCTGCTGGGCGACACGCTGGCCCACGCCGCGCTGCCCGGCCTCTGCCTGGGATTTCTTGTCTGGGGCGAGCGGAGTTTGCCCGTGATGCTCTTCGGCGGCCTGGTTTCTGGCATCGCCGGCATCGCCGTGGTCGTGTTTCTGCGGCGTTTCACGCGCATCAAGGACGACGCCGCGCTGGGCATCGTGCTCAGCCTGTTCTTTGGCGCCGGGCTCGCCCTGCTGAAATATATTCAGACGCACGCCGTGGGCGGCAGCCGGGCCGGCATCGACCACTACATCTTCGGCTCGGCGGCCGGCATGATCGCCAGCGACGTGAAGCTGATCGCGGCGGTGGCCGGGGTCAGCCTGGTCAGTGTCCTGCTCCTCTATAAGGAGTTTCGCCTGGTGACGTTCGACGCCGGCTTTGCACGCGTGCAGGGCTGGCCGGCTTCGCTGATCGACTTTTTGTTGATGCTCTTGGTGTCGATCACGGTCATCATCGCCCTACCGGCGGCGGGCGTGGTGCTGACGGCCGCCCTGTTGATTCTTCCCGCGGTGGCCGCCCGCTTCTGGACCGAGTGGCTGGGGGCGATGCTGATCCTCTCCGCCCTCTTCGGCGCCGTGATCGGCGCCGCCGGCACGCTCGCCAGCGCCCGGAACGCGGGCATTCCTACCGGTCCTATGATCGTGCTCGTGGGAGCCGGCCTCTTTCTGCTGACGATGCTGTTCGCGCGGCGGCGCGGCGTGATCGCCCGGGCGCTCGCTGAGCGCCGCTCACGTCGGCGAATGGGGGAGCAGAAGCTGCTGCTCGCCGCCCACAAGCTGGCTTCGCCCGCCTCTTCCTCCTTCGCGTTCGACGCTCTGCTGAGTCGAACCGCGGCATCCCCGCAGCGGCTGCGCAGCCTGCTCCGACGGGCCGAACTGGCCGGTTTGATGGAGCCCGTCGGGCCGGAAAAGCCCGGCGAGTGGCGATTGACGGAGAGCGGTTTGCGGCGGGCCGCCGGCGTGACGCGCGCCCACCTGCTCTGGAAGCGATTCTTTGCCGACTATCCCAATTCGGTCTCGCTCTTTGCCGATCTCGACCTGGAGCAGATCGACCGGCACCTGTCGAGCGAGATGGTGGCCGAGTTGGAGGCCAAGTTACGCGCGGCGGGAGAGCTCTCATGACGGCGGCCAGCCTGTTCGACGACGTAGGTCAGGCGTTCTGGACGATCGCGGTGGCGGCGACCGCGAACCTGGCCTGCGCGCTGCTGGGCTGCTACCTGCTTCTGCGGCGGATGAGCCTGCTGGGAGACGCGGTGAGCCACGCCGTTTTGCCGGGCGTCGTCGTAGGTTTCTGGATCAGCGGCTCGACGTCGTCGGGCTGGATTTTCGTCGCGGCCGTCGCCGTCGGCCTGGTCGCCAGTTTCTTGATCCAGTTGCTGCATGGCTTCGCCCAGGTGGCGGAAGACGCCAGCATGGGCGTGGTGTTCACGTCGCTCTTCGCCCTGGGCGTGGTGATGCTGGTTCAAGTCGGCCCCCACGTCGATCTCGACGTCGACTGCGTGCTCTACGGGCTTTTGGAATACGTCTCCGTCGACACGCGGCCCGTCTTCGGCCTGGAGGTGCCGCGCGCTATGCTGTCGCTCGCCGTGGTGCTCGGCGGCACGCTCCTCTTCATAAGCCTGCTCTGGAAGGAATTAAAACTGGTCTCCTTCGACCCTCGGCTGGCCACGTCGATGGGTCTGCACGCCACACTGGTCCACTACCTGCTGATGGTCATGGTCGCGCTGGCGATCGTGGCCGGGTTCTACGCCGTCGGCTCGGTGCTGGTGATCGCGATGCTCGTCGTTCCGGCCGCAACCGGGCATCTGCTTTCCGACCGGTTGGCGGGCATGATGGCCTGGGCCGCTGTCGTGGCCGTTTCGTCGGCCGTGCTGGGCTACGCGGGAGATTTGCGCTTCGACACGGGCATGGCCCCGATGATGGCGATCGTGGCGGGCGCCGAGTTCGCCGCGGCCCTTTGCTTCTCACCACGCCATGGTCTCGTCAGCCGGGCCATGCACCGCCTCGGCCTTGCCCTGCGGATCGTCACCGAAGACGTCCTGGCGATGCTCTATCGCACGGACGAGTCGCACGAACGGGAGACGGCCGAAAAGGGCGTTTCGCGGCGGCGGTGTCTGGCGGCGGCGGGCGGCGGCATGCTCGCCAGACTTTCGCTGCCGCTGCTGTGGTGGCGGGGCGACATCCGCTGGCTGCCCGAGGGCAGGGTGGCCCTGACCGCGGGCGGGCGGAAGGCCGCCGAATCGCTCGTGCGGTCGCACCGCCTATGGGAAGCCTATCTGGGCGAGAATTTTGAGCTGCCGCTCGACCATTTGCACGAGTCGGCCGAGCGTTTCGAGCACTTCATCGGGCCCGCCCTGCGCGAAGAGCTGGCGAGCGAGCTTCAGCAACCGGGCCGCGATCCCCACGGCAAGACGATTCCCGGCAGCGCACACGGAGAACGGGAGGCGTAAGCCTCGAGCGGTTGGTGGGGACGTGGCTGGGCGTGTACCAGGCCGGAACGCCTCCCAGCGGCGGATAAATTCGTCGCGGGTCAACTTGTCCCCCGCCATCAGCGGTGGAACTCGTTCCTCGGTTGCGGTCACCATAGGCCACCTCCTGAGTTAATTTTAGTCGCGGCCCAGTCGACCGCCAACGGCGGGTCGACGGCTGTCGTAATTCAGACGTAACGGTCGGCACGCTCGGCCAGGCGAGCCGCAGGGGGCCGCGGGATGCCGCCGAGCAAGCCGGCGTCGGGGAACGAACCGACGGCTGGATGCGGACTTCTGACGGGCCGTGAGTGCTTCATCGGTCGGTTCCCGTTTTGGCGACGCAGGCGTAAACTGAAGCTAAGGGCTGACGAGGGTATTGAATGGGCGCAAAAGAGAGCGATTCGGTCGCCGACCTTGCTCGCAGGCCGATCGCCGGCTTCGCCGCCGGACCGGGTGGAGGGGCGGTCTGGCTCGACGGCGGCAAGCCCGTGACGGCCTGCCCCAAGTGCCGCGGCGCCATGTCGGTCCGCATCTGGCTCTCGCTGGCCGAGTGCCCTCGCTGCAACCTGACGATCCGCCTCAGCGACACCCAGGAGAAGCAGGCGCTTGCCTTGTCGCGCCCCTGCCCTTCCGCCCCCGCGGCGGGACAAGACGCTCTCGCGGCCGCACCGCAGCCGACCGCGATCGAGCCGGTCGCCACGGCGGCGAGCGATGCGGGGAATGCTCCGCCGATTGCTCAGCCGTCTCACGAATCGCCAAACGGTAGCGTCGCGGTCTCGCCGACCGTTGCGCCCCGCCAGATCGGCGACGCAGCCCCCGATTCGCCTCTGGCGGATCCACTGCTGTCGTCAGTCGCGCGGTCAGGGCGATTCTTCGTCTGCTGGCTCGTCAGCGCCGTGCTGCACATGGTGCTGGTGATCGTGCTGGGATTCTGGTTGATCGAAAACTCGCGTCGATCCGAGCGACTGCTCCTCGCCGCCACCGTCAGCGACGTTCCCAGCGACACCACGGTCGAGCAGCTCGATATGTCGGCCGAGGAGCCCAAGTCGATCGAAGAGGCGCTCCCGATCAACGCGACGGTCCCTCCTGCGACTGACGAGACGCTGGTGGCGAGCGTGACCTCGGTCGAGCCGCCGCCCGGCGAAATCCTGCCCGGCAGCGATCTGAAAAAGCTGCCCGTCGGCAACATCTCGCCCGGCCACGTGCTGGCGGGGCGCGACCCGGCGTTGCGAGGTCAGCTCGTGGTCCGCGAAGGCGGCACGACCGAGTCGGAGGCGGCGGTCGGCAGGGCGCTGGAGTGGCTCAAACGACATCAGGGGGCAAGCGGAAGCTGGAGCCTGAACGGGTTCAGCGCCGCGGGCGACTGCAACGGCCGCTGCGGCGATCCGGGCGTGGAGAGCGATACCTCGGCCACGGCGCTGGCGCTGCTGCCGTTTTTGGGTGCGGGCCAGACCCATCTCCGCGGCGAATACACGTTCACGGTCGCCAGGGGACTACGGGCACTGATGGACATGCAGGGTGCCGACGGCGACCTGCGCGGACGAGGCAGCGGCAACATGTACGCGCACGGCCAGGCCACAATCGCCCTGTGCGAGGCGTACGCGCTGACGCAGGCCGAAAACCTGCGCGAGCCGGCGCAGCGGGCCGTCAATTTCGTCGTGGCCGCGCAGCACGAAGCAGGAGGCTGGCGATACCGGCCGGGTGAACCGGGCGATTTGAGCGTCGTCGGCTGGCAGATGATGGCCCTGCGGAGCGCCCAGATGGCCTATCTCGAGGTACCGCAAGAGACGTTTTTGAAGGCCACGCGCTTCTTGAACAGCGTGCAGCACGGGACGAGCACGGGCCTCTACTGCTACATGCCGAAATCGGGTCCCAGCCCCGTGATGACGGCCGAGGGGCTGCTCTGCCGGCAATACTCCGGCTGGCGACGCAACCATCCGCTGCTCGTGAACGGGGTCGTTTGGTTGGAGGCGAATCAGCTTCCCAAACGGGATCGGGCTAACATGTACTTCTGGTACTATGGCACGCAGGTGATGCACCACATGGGGGGCGAGATCTGGGAAAAATGGAACGACGCCCTTCGGGATTTGCTCATCTCGCTGCAATCAACCAGTGGCCACGAAGCGGGGAGTTGGGCGCCCCTGGGGGGTCACGACTCGCAAGGCGGTAGGCTCTACACCACCGCCCTGGCCGCCTGCACGCTGGAAGTGTACTATCGCCACCTCCCGCTCTACCGCGGCGGCGCCGTCGGCAGCGACGCCACGCCGCGCCACAAGCCGTAATCGGCGTTGCCCTTTGGCCCCGAGGGGCAAACGTTGAAGCGGCGCACCGCCGCTTTTCCATGACATCGAAGTCGGCTAACCTCGCGAATTTCGATGGGGTAGACGCGGATACGTCCACGCAGCCGACGCGGCGAGACGCCGCGTCGACGGGCATCACTGGTTGTCGTTTCCGGGGCGAAAACGCCAGCCGGAGCGAGCCGTTAGCGCGAGCGCATAGAAATGCCGTACCTCCGACGAGCGAAGGTACGGCATGAGAAAGCCCAAGTTTCAAGCTTCGCGGCCGATCAATTGATATTAGATTCTTCGATCGGCTTGAACCGGAGATACTGGTAATTGTCCGTGCCCGGACTCGGATAGTAGAACGTTTGGGTGCCACTGCTACTGTTGTTGGGATCGTCAAACGTCGCCATCCCCGGCGTGTTGCACTGCTGTCCGTAAGGTGTCATGAGCAAACAAAAAATGTTGTAGTCGATGTCCTGGCTGATCGTGCGGACGTGGGCGTCACAGAAGGCCACGTTGACGATCGTCGGGTGGTTGCTCGCCGGGTGAGCGGCATAGTCGAGCGAAGCGGCATACGGACTGCTCACGGTCTGCGAGGAGACAGGCGCGTTGATCTTCATCGACGGATGAGGCTGCGTTGTCGGC
>DASZPH010000036.1:0-25573 GCA_035550375.1 Pirellulales bacterium
GGCTCTTCACTATCCCGGATTATGCGACCTGCCGGCGCTTGATCCACCGCGTCGGCCACGTCGTCCACCGTCCGTAAGAACTCCGCCAACAACCGCTCTCGCAAGGCCGCACGATCCACCCTCGAAGAACTCGAATCCATGACTCGCTCCATTCTGCCGAAAGAACACAGAACACTCCTTCCCCATGTTCTACAGCTTGCGCAGCCAGCGCGCCAGAGTTATTTGCCAGACACCTGACGTACCGTCGACTCGTGCCGGGCGTCGAAACGATTACCATGGCTGTCCCACACGGTGGCCCCAACCCGTCTCCCTCCGCTTCGTGCCGACCCGCCCGCGGGGGACAGGTAGAAACGCAGCGTCAAAAGCGCGGCGCGATCAAGGCGCCGATCAGTGCTTCCTCATCCCGGTCGGGCACCGAACGGCCGAGATGGTCGCAGCCGACCGCGTAGGCTCCACAACCGCTCCACCCAATGCGAGGTGCAGCGGCGTCGCCGGCGTCGGGGATCACCAGGATCAGCGCCGTCGCCGACACCGGCCGTCGCGTGTCGGCGGCGTAGGGGGCCGCATCTGTGTCGCGACCGAATGGGGAGTGTCCCAGTCGGCGGTGATCCGCCCGGCCGACCGCCAGGCGTGGCGAAAGCCGTCTGGTCCGGCGTGCAATTCCATGCAGGCTGTTGGCTGCCCGAACGGACGGACCGCGACGAAGTTGCGATTTCGTGACCAGGCCGCGCCTGTCGCGATCTTTGGGAACTGCACGCGCCAACGGAACGGGCGACGAAGGCCTCGCGATCAGCTTTGGTGAGCTTTCTCGTGCCCCTGTCCCTTCCGTTTCGATCTCCGACTGCGTTGTCGCGCGAACGATCGCCAGCGACGCGGCCATCATCCCCAGCAGCAGGCTCAAGCTCCGCCGTGAACGCCTCATCCTCTCCTCCTGGTCTTCCGACTGCTGCGTCTTATCGGAGTATAGAAAATGGGTGCGTTAGGCAAACGTTTCGATGCCGGGTGGCGACAATCGCTGCCGGTTGTTCGGGGGATGAGGAGGGAGAGCAACAGTATGGCTTGCGCGGCAGATTCGTTATCATTGGTCGTGAGGTCAGGAGTTCCGCATTCTCGCTCCGGTTGTTTAACCGGGAGGCAACGGCGACCGCGAGGTTGGAACCGCCAACAGGGCCGAATCGTACTCTCGGGCCGGCATTGGGCGCCGTCCCCACGGTCGCCGTTGGCTCCCGGTCAAACAACCGTGAAACGACGGGTAACGTGCCTTGAAAAGGCTCTGATCATGAAGCAACTCTTACTTTGCGCAAGCATGGCCGTGCTTGGCGCCGTGCTGGCGGTCGCTTTCAGCCACCATGCTCCCCCCTTGCCGGCCGCCGAAAAACCGAAGGCGCCTCAGCAGCCGGCCGCTCAACCTTCGGGCCTGGCGGAGTTCACGCCTGATGAGCGCGTCAACATTTCGGTCTACGAACAGGTGAATCGGTCGGTCGTCAACATCAGCACCAAGGGAGTCCGCGAGGGAGACTTTTTCTTCTTCGAAGTCCCGACGGAGGGCGCCGGCTCCGGCTCGGTGCTCGACAAGGCCGGACATATCCTCACCAACTTTCACGTCATCGAAGACGCCCGGCAAATCGACGTCACCCTCTTCGACGGCAGCACTCATGCGGCCACGCTCGTCGGCCACGACGCGGCCACCGACGTGGCCGTGCTCAGCATCAAGGCGGCGGCCGACGTTCTGTTTCCGGTGAAACTCGGCGATTCGTCCCGCTTGAAGGTCGGCCAGCGGGTGTTCGCCATCGGCAATCCGTTCGGACTGGAGCGAACGCTCACGACGGGAATTATTTCCAGCCTCAACCGGCGCATCCCCGGCCGCGAAGGGCGCACGCTCAAGTCGCTAATTCAAACCGACGCGGCCATCAACCCCGGCAACTCGGGCGGGCCGCTGCTCGATAGCCATGGACGGTTGATCGGCATGAACACGGCCATCGCCAGCCGCACGGGACAGAACACGGGCGTGGGCTTTGCCATCCCCGTGAGCAGTATCTCGCGCATCGTACCGCAACTCATCGAAAAGGGACGAGTAATCCGCCCCGACGTGGGTATTGCAAAAGTCTATGAAGGAGAACGCGGCCTGATGGTCGCCGAGGTGGTGCCGAACGGCCCGGCCGAGAAAGCCGGTCTGCAGGGGCCGCGTGTCTATCGGCGTCAGCGCGGGCCGTTCACCGAGTACCACATCGACCGCAGTGCGGCCGACACGATTGTGGCGGTCGACGGAACGAAAGTCGGCACGGCCGATGAGTTCTTGACCGAAATCGAGAAGAAGCGGCCCGGCGACGAGGTGACGCTCACCCTGCTGCGCGCGGGGCGCGAGGTCAGCGTTCGCGTCAAGCTCGGCGAAACCGGCGATTGAGCCGGCGCCGGTAGCTGCTTGCCATTTGAGGACTGATCTATCGAAGCTTCCGACGCGAGCGATTGTCGGCGCGGAGCTAGTGGAGATGCCGGGCCGCCGCACGGCCCAGGAAGCCAGGTTCGGTGAGAGCGTGAACGTGTCCTGTTCAAACCCTGCGGCGCCGGTAAACGATTCCGGCTAGACCGAGCACGCCCCAGATTGCCAGCGACCCGGGCTCGGGCGCATCGGCGTTGGGACTGGGGGGATCGGGACCGACGAGTTCAGGCCCGTGCCGCGTCGTTCCGAATTGAAACACGACGGACGGTCCCAGTTCATTCAGGGTGAAATGGGGGTCGGCCTGAAACGCGAACAGAATCTGGTTGTCGACGACTGGCAGATCGCCGCGGGCAATGCCTCGACGATCGCTCGTGTCCACCAGGCCCCAGCTCGGGCCGCCAAAGCCGTGGCGGCTCGGCGGACCGAAGGTCGCCGCACTGTGTTTGTGAGGCGCCTTGGCGTAGACCCCGCTGGACGCAAGGACGTGATTGGGAATGTCGGATGGCGCGTGGGAAGTGGCGAGATACTCCCAGTTCCCGCCCAACGTCTGGCCCGCCGGAACGCTTCCCACGATGTGCGATCCGGAAGGAAGTGTGGCAGATATCGGCGTGAGCTTATCCGTGGCGTTGAAAAACAACTCGGTCAAGACCTCGGCCCCACCGATCTTAAATCCGGCTGCCGGCGACGTATTCGACAGGAGGACGGTCAGAACGTCGGTTGTCTTGTCCAGGGTGAACAAGGCGTCGGCGGATAAGGTGACCGAATGACCGCCGACCTGGAAAACACCGGAGCCCGCGAAATCTTTCGAGACAACAACGTCGGCGTCGCTCTGGGATGTGACCAGAAGCATGGACGAGACCGCGATCAGGCCGTACGCAAAAGCAGAACGTAGCAACATAATTGAGCAAACCTGTCCCGTGGTGATCTCACAAAGAAACAGAACCCCAGACACCTGCGTGTTAAATTAGGCGGTTTGGGAAGCGATGTCAAGCGTCTCTTTTCGCTTTAGGGCGATTTTTCATCGGCGGCGAGCGTCCGCAGAACGCGGCGGGACGCCGCGTCCACGTATGATAGAGGCGACGATTGTCGCCTCTGCACGCGAGTCAGCGCGCGCCGACCTGCCAACACGGCCGCGCAAGACTCTGGCTGGAGCCCTCGGACGGGGATACACTGAATTATTCGTCGATTCGACCCTTCATCGGGCCATTCCTTTTCCTCTCTTTCCAAGGGAACCCGGCCATTATGCGCTCGCACCTTCTTAGCACCGTAGGGGTTTTATTCGGCCTCGCCGCTGCCGCCACGTTCCTGTTTTTTGCGACCACCAGCGGTTGTCGAAACCGCAACGCACAAATCGTCACCATCGATTCTGGTGAAGACCTGCCGAAGCAGCCCGAGGCCCCCGACTACCTGCGCCTGACCGACAAGACGAACGAGAGCGGGGTGAATTTTGTTTACGACAACGGCCGCGCGGCCGGCTTCCACACGATCATCGAGTCGCTGGGAGGCGGAATCGGCCTGTTCGACTACGACAACGACGGCCGTCACGACCTGTTCTGTCCGGGCGGCGGAAAGTTCGACAAAGAAAAGAACACCAGCGGCCTTCCGTCCGCCTTGTTTCGCAACCTGGGCGGCTGGAAATTCGTCGACGTCACTGCTGCCTCCGGCGCGGGGCAGGCGCCGCATTTGACGCACGGGTGCGCGGCCGCGGACTACGACGGCGACGGCTTCACCGACGTCCTCGTGACCGGGTTCGGCGGCGTGCAGCTTTTTCATAACCAGGGGGACGGCACGTTTGAGGAAGTCTGCCAGGCGGCAGGCATGACGGACAAGCTCTGGAGTTCCAGCGCCGCCTGGGCCGACTTCAACGGCGACCAGCACCTCGACGTGTACATCGATCACTACGTGGATTGGGGGCCGGACGAGGCCCACGACCCCCAGTGCCCCGGCCCGAAGCCCGGACAACGAGAGATCTGCTCACCACGCAAGTTTGAACCGCTGCCGCACATCATCTATTACAGCAACGGCGACGGAACATTCCGCGACGCCAGCAGTGAGGCACGCCTGAATCTCACGCCGGGAATCTGCGGCAAAGGGTTGGGCGTGGTGGCGGGCGACCTCGATCTCGACGGCGACGTCGATATCTATGTGGCCAACGACACGGTCGACAATTTTTTGTATCTCAACGACGGGCACGGCGTGTTTGACGAAGTCGGCCTGTTTCACGGCGTGGCCCGCGACGCCAACGGAAAGGCGGAGGGGAGCATGGGCACGGACCTGGGTGATTTCAACAACGACGGCCTGCCCGACATCTGGGTGTCCAACTTTGAGCAGGAATCGTTTTCGCTCTATCGAAACGACACCAACGCGCAGTTCGTACACGTGAGCCAGGGGACGGGCATCACGGCGCTGGGCCAGCTCTTCGTCGGTTTCGGCACCGTGTTCGCCGATGTTGATCGCGACGGCGACGAAGATTTCGTCGTCTCGAACGGGCACGTGATCAATTTTCCCAAGGCGGCGGCGATTCGGCAGGAGCCGCTGGTGCTGGTCAACGATAATGGCCGGTTCAGCAAGGCCGTCTTCCCGCCAGGCGGTTATTTTTCTCTTCCGCATCGGGGCCGCGGTCTGGCGACTTCGGACCTGGACGACGACGGCGATCTCGACTTCGTTTTCTCGCACAACGACGGCGAGCCGAACGCCCTGGTCTCCAACGACACGCCCCCCATCGGCGACTGGCTGCGCGTGAGGCTGATCGGCACGCGGTCGAACCGGGACGCGATCGGCGCCTGGATCGTGCTGCACACGTCGGCCGGCGACCGGCTTCGGCTGGTCAAGGGAGGCGGCAGTTACGAGTCGCAATGCGACCTGCGCCCGTTTTGGGGAATACCCGCCGGCGCGACGGTCACGGGGCTGTCGATCCACTGGCCATCGGGCCAGAGCCAGGAGTATCCGCTCAGCGAGGCCAACCAGACGCTGACGATCGTCGAACCGATCGAAGAGCCCGCCGACGAGCCGGTTCCGGTGGCCAGCACTGACTGAGGTTGCGGCAGCCAGCGGCACCGGCGGGGTTGGAACCGCCAACTGGTCCGAGTCGTCGTTTCGAGCCGGCACTCGGCGCCGTCACCGCCCGCCTCAGGCCTGCGCGCGCTTCAGCATCGTCTGGTAGAGATCGACGTACTGCTTGGCGCTGCGGCGCCACGACCAATCTTGCCGCATGCCGTTGAGTACGACCTGCGACCAATAGGCAGGCCGGTGCCAGGCGTCGATGGCACGGCGAAGATTTTCAGCCAGCGCCAGTCCCTCGTACGCGCGGAAAGTGAACCCGGTGGCCGTGCCGGCCGCCAGCGTCTGGTCGTTGGTGTCGGTCACCGTATCGGTAAGTCCGCCGGTGGCTCGCACGACGGGCACGGTGCCGTATTTCAAGCTGTAAAGCTGATTGAGACCGCATGGCTCGAAGCGGCTGGGCATCAAGAAGATGTCGCAGCCGGCCTCGATGCGGTGCGCCAGTGGGTCGGAGAATTCCAGCCGGACCGCCAGCTTCTGTGGAAAGCGCTCGGCCAGGGTCGTGAGAAGCTGGTGGTACTTAGCTTCGCCGGTCCCCAGCACAACCCATTGCACGTCGCTCGTCCGCAGCCAGTCTTGCAGGACGGCGGCCACCAGGTCGAGCCCTTTCTGATCGACGAGTCGGCCGATGAAACCGATCAGCGGGAGGTTTCGGTCCTGAGGCAGCCCCAGTTCGGCCTGCAGCGCGACTTTGCAGGCCGGCTTGCCCTCGGTGAACGTCTGCGCGTCGTAGTTGCGGGCCAGATGCTTGTCGGTCGCCGGGTTCCAGATCCGGTAGTCGACGCCGTTGACGACGCCGGTCAGCGTTTCGCGCCGCTGCTGCAAAACGCCTTCCAGGCCGCTGCCAAGCGGGGCCGTCTGGATTTCTTCGGCGTATCGCGGGCTGACGGTGTTGATCCAGTCGGCGAAGACGAGTCCCGTCTTCATCAGGTTGAGCTTGCCGTAGAACTCCATCTGGTGCCAATTGAAATACTTCCAGTCGAGGCCCGTCAGCAGCATGTCCCAATGCCAGAAGACGCCCTGGTAGGCCAGGTTGTGGATGGTGATGAGCGACGCGACCTGCGCGTAGCCGGGCACCCCGCGATAGATGGTCTTCAGATACGCGGGAATAAGGCCGGTCTGCCAGTCGTTGACGTGGGCGACGTCAATCTTCAGCCGCAATTCGCGAACGGCCTCGAGCACGGCGCGGCTGAAGAAGACAAAACGCTCGCAGTTGTCGACGTAGTCTGTGCCGCCGCTTCCGTAGAGGTCGTCGCGGCGATAATAGTCGTCTTGCTCGACGAGATAGACGTCGACTCCGCTGTCGGGCAGTCGGCTGCGGAGCAAGCGGCCTTCAACCGTCTTGCTGCCGATCGGCACGCGCACGACCACATCGGTCGGCTCAATCGGCTGGCCGCACGTCAGGGCCCGGCTGTAGGCGGGCAAGAAGACGACCGGCCGGTGGCCAAGCTGCTCCAGTTCGACCGGCAAAGCAGCCATCACGTCGGCCAGCCCGCCCGTCTTGGCGAAGGGAACCGCTTCGCTTCCTGCCAACAGGATATTCATGTGCGTTCAGGCTATCAGGCGGCGGACGGAATTCAATTCCGCACGCCGCGTCAGGTACTTTTTTCGCTTAACCCTTCCCAGTCTAGCTGAACCGCCCTGCCTCAACTATCGCAGGAGGCGGACCTCGCCCGATGTTGGCGAGCTGGCCGTACGACAGAATGGCCGATGGCGACTTTGCGGGGGATGCCGGTTTTGCGGCGTCGCGTCTTGAGGTCAAAGCGGCCCGGTGCTCCGCCACGAGGAAGATCGTTGTGGCGGCCTCGTTGTCCACCGCGCCGTGTCAGGCTGGATTGAATCTATTGCAATCGGACGCGTTGCCGAGCTTGCTTGCCGGCTTATAATGTGAGACGAGAAAATCACTTTCGAGCAGGCATTCGGGGGCGAACTGGATTCGACCGGACAGCTTGAAGCGCAAGTGGCGTGCCGTGGTTGGTCAGTTGGCCACGTTAAAAGCTGACCAAATATCTTCAATTGCCGAAGATAGCTACGCTTTGGCTGCCTAACTAAAGGCAACCCCGGCTGCGGGTCTTAGTCGGAGAGGCCCAAAAGCTGGTTACTAAATCCGAATCGCTCCGGGTCAACGTTGGGTACGCCTGGAGCTAAAACACTGTGCCCGACTAGCCTGCCAGGCACCCTGTCGGTTGGGGGTCGGCGGGCGAAGAGCGGAAATGAATCGACTACGCACGTAGAAGCGGGCGTGGAAATGTTTCGGGACGCGGGTTCGATTCCCGCCGCCTCCACTGATTCGAGCCTTGCGATAACTCGCAAGGCTCTTTCTTTAGGCAGTGATGCCTTTTGAATTGGTCGTGGGTTGGATTCTCTTGCGCTCTCGATCAGAGTACGCCGGTCACTGAAGAATGGACGTGCCGGCCTTCTTCGGGCTGGGATCGAGGTTCAACCCAGGCCAAGAAATCTCTGCCGGAGCCATCGGCGCGGGGGGAGACGGAGCAAACCAGTTGACAAGCCGTGGCCGCAATTCGATGCCGATCAGAACGCCGGCGACACCAAGGAATGCCAGCACTGCCAAATTGAAGAGATGGGATGCGCGCGTCATCCCATAAGTTTAGCATGGTCCGCTCACGATGCGACGGCAGTGGCCGACCTGTTGCTACGGGTGGGCCGCCGGCGATGATATGCTTAGCGACGGAAAGACTGCGCAGCAAGTTCGTCGTATGGGTGATCGTTGGCGCGGCGGTACCGCACGGGGCAACGTCCTAATCCAGCGGCTGTTTCGATGTCGCGGACTATCCGTCCAAGCCGGCTCTTCATCATCCTGGCGGGCAGCCACCTTGCCGTAGGCGGTACCTTGACCTTGCTAGCACGTGAATTCTACGACGACGTCGAGCTGCTCATCGTCTTGTTGGTCGGCTTGGTCGTGGCCCAAGCTGGCCTCGTCTCGCTTTGGGCGGTCTTCTCCGCCGACCGTCGGCTCTTTCGATGGCTTGGTGCAAGCAGTGCGGGTCTGCTTTTAATTGGGGAACTCGTCACCGCCGGAAGGAGCTGGCATGATGCGACGCAGATCTTTTGGGCGGTCATCTGGGTCTTGGCTCCCTTGTTCCTTGTCGTGCTTCTCGCGTTGCTGCTAAGACGCCGAAACGTTCGCTGCACCTCGCCTCGCGAGATTCCCATCGCCGCCTCGCGAGAAGGTATTCAGTTCTCGATTGCTCACATCTTGTCACTGACCTTTGCCGTGGCTGTCCTACTCACGGTTGCTCGTGCTTTGCACGGCACAAACGACCTCGAATCTGTCGTCTCCGCGGCTCTCGTCGCCGTGCTGATCGGCGTCTTGTTTGCGGTCCAAACCATCTCGTGTCTTTGGGCGACCCTGGGATTAGGTCGATGGCTATGGCGGCTGCTGTTACCACTGTCGCTGGCCGCCGTGGGCGCCGGACTCTTGCTCTACGCCGGCGGCGATGCCGCCGACCGGTTCGCCACGCTCATTGGCCTCACGGAGGGGCAGACAATCGTGGTGATCGCCACGTTGATTGCCGTCCGGCTCGCCGGCTACCGGTTGATTCGGCAGCCGAGAAATAGCGCGCCGTCATTGGCACCGGGTGCTTTAAGCCTGAGCGCCACGACACGAATCTGACCCGTCGGGACGAAGACTACAGCGGCCGGTCAAGCACCACCAGCGCGTCTGGCAGTTCGTTAACGTCACCTTCCGCATGGGGGAGTACGGCCGCCAGCCTCGGGGCAGCAGCGGCGATCGTTCCGCAGATCGCCTCCGTGAGTGACTGCGTGCGCAGCGACGCCGTGAGCTGATCGCGCAGTTCATCCAACGCGGCCTGTCCCAGCTTCTCGACTATCGCATCGTCGGCCAGCACCGCGGCCATGCGCTCAAACAGCGAAACGTAAATCAGAAGGCCTGTCCGGCCGGCGGTGTGATGCACCCGGCTGTCGAAGAAGACCTGCCGCGATCGATTGAGTACCTCGTCCCGCATCTGCCGCGAGGGAGTGAAAAGATGCCGCAACGGATCGACGCGAGCACCGATCGCCGCTCCCAGAATGAAGCCCACAACAACGCTCGCGATCAGCACAAGCAGTTGTGCCCACGGTGGCATGGCCCCCCAGTCCCCCGGCGCGGCGCGTTCGGGCAGCAAGCACCAGGTAATGGCCAATGCTAAAGCCGCCACCCACAGGCCAACGATGTCCTCGGGGCGATCGTATCGGCCTGAGCCAGCCGCCACGACGGGCACGATCTCGGCAGAGGTTTTCGATTCGGCCGCGGCCACCGCCTCGTTGATCCGCCTGTTGTCGTCGGCCGTGAGTTGCTTGGCAACGCTTCCCATTGATTCACCTCTCACCAAGAGCCGGTCGCGCCACCGCCGCCCGAATAGCCGCCGCCGAACGAACCGCCAGAGAACCCGCCGCCGTTCCCGCCGCGCGAACTCATCGAGCTTGTCAGGAATGCGTAGAGCAGGTAGCCGATGATCGAGAACACGGCTCCCCAGAACAACCAGGCCCAGCCGCTTGCCCCACGCCGGATGAGGGACACCACGGTGAAGATCATCACGCCGACCGCGGCGACCATCAGCACCGGCTGCCACCACGGCGTTGGCGGCCGCGGCAGCTCAAGCCCACGGGCCATCTTGTCGAGCGACTCGACGCCGGCCACGATGCCGCCCGAAAAGTCACTCTGCCGGAAACGGGGCACAATCTGCTCGTCCATGATCTGCTGAGCCAGGGAGTCTTGCTCATGCCTCCAGCCGGCGCCGAGTTCGATCCGGGCTTTGCGATCGTCTCGGGACACCACCAACAGAATGCCCGTATTCCACAACTGGCCGTTCAGCTTGGCCTGGCCGATCGCCCACTGGTCGAACAACAGGTGAGAGAACGTCTCGATACGCATGCCGTCCCCGCCGTACCTGGCCATCGACTCGATCGTGACGACGATGATGGGCGTCGCCTTGTCGTTGAGCAGCTTGGTGGCGATCCCGCGGATGCGCTGCTGGTCCGACGAGGAGATGAGATCCGCCAGGTCGAGCACGAAGTCGCGCTCGCCCGGCCGCTTTAGCTTGATGCGGCCAGCCTCCTCATCGGGCTGGTCTTCGGGGCGTTCGGCCAGGATGCTCTCGGACTGCGATGCCGAAGGCGCGGCGGCGTCCAAGCGAGGGCTGTGGGTAACGACGCAAAGGCAGCAAAGCGCCGCGACAGCGGCCATGCGTTGCACGGGATCGAGGAGTTTCATCCACTCATTCTAGCCATTTTTTGGGTTTCGGCTAAAGTTCGATGCTGGACGCCGTTCTCCACATACTGGGAGGCTCACGCCTCCCGCTTGCCGGCGCGATTTGCGGAAGCTATTTTGCGTTCGTTCCTGAACCCAAGTCTACGGCCGCGGCGGTACGAGAATACATCCGCGAGCAAGAACGGCCCGGAAACCATCTCGGGCCGGGAAGCGGCGAGAAAGCTCGCAAGCTCGCCAGGAGGGACAACCTTTGGGCACTCCCTACGACGCATTTGCAGAACACTACCGCCGCTCCAAGGAAGCGCCGTTTCGGCAGCACGTCGAACAGTACACCCTGCGGAAACTGGCGGGGCCCCTGCGGGGAGAATCGGCGCTCGATCTGGCGTGCGGCGAGGGCTTCTACTCGCGGCTGCTGAAGGTCTGGGGGGCCGGCACGGTCGTCGGCGTCGACCTGTCGCCCGATATGATCGAGTTGGCTGCTCGCCAGGAGTCGGCCCGGCCGCTCGGCATCCGCTACCACGTCCAGGACGTCCGCGCGATCGACCTGGGGCAGCAGTTCGACCTCGTTCTTGCCGCCTTCTTGTTCAACCACGCGCGCAACTTTGACGAGTTCGTGGAGATGGTTCGTGCCGTGGTGCGGCACCTGGCCCCCGGCGGACGGCTCGTCGCGGTCATCAGCCGTGGAGACCAGCCCGTGAGCGCCTATCCGAAGATCACCAAGTACGGCTTCAGCAAGAGCACCCCTGGCGAACTGGTCGAGGGAGCGCCGATCACCATCACCTTCCACGTCGATCTCGGCGACTTCTCCGTCGTGAACACCTGCCTGTATCAGTCGACGATGGTCCGGGGTCTCACCGTCGCGGGGCTGAGCCAACAGACCTGGCAGCCGCCGCTGGTGTCTCCGGAGGGCGTAGATCAATTCGGGGAGGATTACTGGAAGGACTTTATCGAGGAACCGGCTTTGCTCTTTCTGGAAGCCCGGCGGTGAGGGGGCCGGCAAGCGACCACACTCTCGGATGCTGTCGGAGGTCAGCCGGGCCGACGATCGCGAAACAAAAGTGCGATCGTGACTTCGACGCGAGACAGACCGTCCTGGTAGGGGCGCCCCGCGCCAGCTTCGACGGCTTCCGCCAGTTCGCTGCGCAGCTCGAGCATCCGCCGGCGACCCTGAGGCCAGCGAATGTCGAGCACCAGGCCCGCGTCGGCCAGGAGCTCGTAGACGCGGCCTCGCGTCAGCCCAACCTGGTGGGCCGTCTGCTGCATGCTCGAACGGGGCTTGAAAAGCCGGTGGCGCAGAACGGCCGACGCGTGGTCGCCCAGGTCGATCCGCGCCTGCTCCATGAGCGGCTCGAGCAGATTTGCGCACACCGACGAATCGTCGGGCGGCTTCCGTCGGGGGACGGAGGCCGAGCCGCGGGGCGATGATTCCGGATCGTCCCGCAAACAGCGCGCGAACCAGTCCTCGAGCTGGGCTTCCAGCCGTGGGCCGATGCGGATCGCCACGTGCGGTTGGTCGCCTAGTCTTTCGGTGATCCTGTGCAACCCGCCCACGATCTGGATCAGGATCGCAACCCGCTTGTGGCCGTGGCCACGCAGAGCGTGAATCTCGTCCAGCGACAGCGACAAATAATCGTCGAGCCGTTTGTGCCACATCAAGCGGGGAAGCCCGCGCAGGCTGGGGGCAAAGCGACCGAGCATCTCTTGGGCGAGTCCCCTGTTGCGCAGGCTCGATGCCCATTTGGACCAGAGGGCCTCAGACACCGCCTCTGAATCGCCCGCGGCATCATCCGTCTCGCTTACCTTGACGTGAGCGGTGCCCTCTGGCGACGCGCAGCTTTCGGCCGCACGCGACATCAGCATGATCAGCGAGCCGAGTTTCTTCGCCCCAATGCCGGGCGTTCGCGAAAGCTGCTTGAAGGGGGTCTCGACCACGTAGCGCAATGTCTTATCGACCAGCGCCATCGGCAGATGGCGATCAGTGGTCTGCGCCCAATAGGCCAGCGGCTTCTCCCAGTGGCCGTTCAACTCCCGCGAAAGGAGCTGTTCGCGAACGGCGTTGAATTCGCTAGAGAGTTGAAAATCGACGGCAACCATTGACGATGACGATGTGCTCATAGAACTGGCACCCTCTTTCCGTTCCCTGCGTGATCGTCCGCGCCGCCCTCCCTCAGCGCGGTTCCCAGAATGAGTCATTCTGTCTGCAATAAGGCTTTCTTTTAAGACAAAATGTCTGATTTGTCAAGCGACCAAGGCAAGAATGGGGGCCGCCCGGGTGCCCGTCTGAAGGGGCAGAGAAGCCTAAGCCGAACCGTCCGGCACGAGGACAAGCTTCCCGAAGAGGCCGCCGTCCTCCTGGAGACGGTGGGCACGTGCCGCTTCCGACAGCGGCAATACCGCGTGAATCTTCGCTTTGAGCGTTTCGTTTCTCAGCCAGCCGTTGATTTGCCGGGCGTAGCGGGCATATTCCTCGGTGGTGGTGCCCGTCACCGTGAAGCCGAAGAGGGTCGCATTGCGGGTGTAGAACGGCCCCAGCGGGAGTCGGCAGGAATGATTCAGCCCGGCCATCGCCACGATACGGCCGCGCTGGGCGAGCTGACGGAGCGCGTGCTCCATGTCAAACTGAGGTGTGGCGTCCCAGTAAACGTCGACGCCAGCCGGCGCGAAGTCGCGCAGCGCTTTGTCCACGTCGTCGCTGCGGTAGGAAATGACCGGATCAGCACCTGCCTGGCGGCACCAGGCCCGCTTCTCGTCGCCTCCCGCCGTCGCGGCCACCCTCGCCCCGCACGACTTGGCGATTTGCACCACGGCGGTGCCGACACATCCGGAACCGCCGTTGACGAAGAGGGTGTCGCCCGCCGAGAGCCTCGCTTTATCGAACAAGCCGATGACCGCAGCGAGAGCCGAATGCAGCACAGCCACCGCCTCCACGGGGTCGACCTCGTCGGGCAGGTGGTAAAGCCGATCTTCAGGTACCGCGAGGTATTCGGCGAACGTCCCCTGCAAACCGTCGATCCCCAGGCAGTTCGACCACACGCGATCCCCCGGGCGAAACCGCCGCACGTCGCCACCGACGGTCTCGACGACGCCCGTCATGTCGCGACCAAGGACGAACGGAAACGGGACGGGAGAACGGAAAGCGCCGCTACGGATAAACGTGTCGACATGATCGACCGCGACCGCGCCAAGGCGAACAAGGACGCTCCGCTCGTGAAGCTCAGGACGGGGCAGGTCGCCGTAAAGGATGCTTTCGGCCGGTCCGTGCCGCTCGATAAAGGCTGCTTTCATTCCGAGCCTATCCGAGAGCCGGCGTTGTCGTGCGGGCGCCTGCCCGCCGGTTCTCGGACTCTTAGGACAGCCCGCTTTTGCCCCCCCACGGCAACGAGCACTACTCCGGCAGCGACTTGTCTTCCTCTTTCAACAGCATCTCTTCGTCGCCGTGATCGTGCTCGTCCTTTTTGGCGTCGGCGGCGGGGGTCTTCTTTTTGACGATTTCGTCTCGGCCAAGGTGGATCTTCTGGTAGGTGCTGTCAGAAACGACGTAGTACCAGTCGGCGAAGCGATCGCTCAACTCTTTGACCTTGTCGCGGCCCTTCTTCACCTTGTCGTCATACTCCTTCTGCCGGCGCTCGTTCTCCTTGGTGATCCGTTCGCGCTCGAGCTCCTCTGGCGTCTTGGGCATGGCGAGCTTCTTGTCGTCCGGCTTGGCCGCAGCGCCCTTGGCGTCTTTTTTGTCTGACTTGGCCGGCTGGGCTTCCTTCACCTTGTCGTCGTCGGCACCCTTCTCTTCGCCGGCACCCTTCTCGTCAGGCAGGGCCTGCTCCTTATCGCCGGCCTCGTCGGCCTGGGCCAATTTGCCCTCGGCGTCGTCCAGCGAGGCATCGGTAGCCGACGTCTTCGCGGCTTCCTCCGTTGATTCTTCTTTGCCCTCGGTCTCAGGCGCTTGTTCTTCCGGCGATTCGCCGGGCAAAGGTATCAACTCGGGCTTGGCGAGCAGGTCTTCATTGAACTGCACTGTAAGCATGATGAAACGATTGGCGCCGGTTTCTGTCTTCTCCTTCTTCTCGCCCTTCTCGTCTTTCTCGGAGTCGGCCGATTCGTCGCTTTCCTCGGCTTCGGCTTCGCTCTCCGCGCCGCCGGCGATGCGGCCGAAGCGGAGCGTGTATTCCACCCCTTCCTTCGTGCCGCAGTGAACCTCGCCTTCGTTGGAGTAGAGACCGCTTTCACCGTCGCTCGTCGTTGCCAGATAGAAACCGCGCTGCATGAGCGAGGTCATCACTTCCTGGTTCTTCGCCAGTCCCTCGCCGGCCCGCAGATCGGCCGCCAGGCCTTCGGGCTTGCGCCGCACGTCGACGATCTTCAGTTCGTCGAGCGCGTTCTTCAAGTCGTTTAGCTTCTGGGAGTTCAGCTCTTCGTCGTCGGCAAGCGACTCGGGCTCGAACTGTTCGGTCTCTCGGCTGAAAACTTCCAGCTCGTCGAGCTTCCATTTCGAGTCCTTGGTGTCGTAGTCGAGCTGGATCTTGCTGCGAGGATTGATGGCTCGCTGCAGCTCGTCGATCGAGTAATCGTTGAAGGCCACCCGCTGAATGTCAAAAGCGTTGAGTTTGAGCAGGTCTTTTTCGATCCAGTCTTCAAACTTTGTGGAGAATTTGTCGGTCCTGAGCTTCACCACGTACACCCGATCTTGCCCCGGCAGACGGACGTAGTGCAGGTCGGGCTTGTCCTTGATGCCCTTGCCGATGATCACCTGGGCGAGCTTTTTGCCCGATCCGTCCTCCATCGTCACACGTTTGCCTACCCCCGTTGCGCCGGCTGTAAGGGTTTTCGGATCGGGATCGACCACACCGTAGGTAACGTGCGTCGATTGTTCGTCGCTTTCGACATTGATGATCTCACAGGCGACCAGGGCCGCTGCGGCCTCGCCCAACTGCTGGCTGGCGTCGGCCGGATAGTCCTCGTGCGACGGAATTCGCCAGAGGCCGCTCTCCTGGGCGACTTTGAAGGGCTTGAGCGTGGCCGTTTCGGGATCGTATTCGATGATCTCCAGCGACTTGGCCGCGTCGGGCTTCAACTCGCCGAACAGCGATTGGCCGACGATCTGCTGTTTGCTCGCGCCGGTGTCGGAGGGGCCGATGTGAGACCAGATCCCCAGCCCAAGGGCCGCCACGGCGACCACGGCAAAAGTGACAGTTTTAGCTACCTCGTTCATCAGTCATCCCTTTGTGGGCGTCCCTTTCCGGGCATCCCTTGTAAGCCTTGATTCATCGCAGGCGGTTTCGCGAAACACCTTCGCGCTCGTGCGCGCGCCGGTTGAAAAACACTCCCAGGCCGACCAACATCGGCAAGATCGGCGGCAGCACGACCGCCCACATCTTATACCAATCTTGCTCGCTCGTGATCTGCAGGTTCAGATCGCGCTCGATGTGCGTGATTTCCTTGTCGAGATCCTTCTGCAGTTGCCGCTTGCGAACCTCCACACGCTGTTTGCCTTCCTGTTCCAGAATCTGCAATTGCTGGAGAAGGTCGAGCTGGCTCATCTTGTCGCCACGCTTTTTTAGATCGGCCACCTTCTTGTCGAGATCAGACTGCTCCTTGTTGACCGCGTCTTCAAAGTCCTTGCGGTACTTGTCCTTCTTCTTTTCGGCCTCCGCCTTGGCGTCCTTGGTCTTTGCGTCGATCGTGACCAGCACCCGGTGCTTCGGGCGCCGCTTGCGGATGTCAATGAAGCGATCATCTCCCGCCAACGCGTCGAGCACGTTCAGGGTGAAGGTGATGTTGTCCAGGCTGAGATCGATGTCGCGGTCCGGATCGGGGGCGTGCTGCCTGAACTGGAAGAACTCCCCGTAGAACAGGTCGAGATCGGCGACGACGACCACGTTGATCCCTTCACGCTGTTTCTTTTCTTCCTTCGCGTCGCCGTCTTTTTTCTGGCCGTCTTCCTTCTTGTCGGCGTCCTTTTCGGCCGCATCTCTGGCCGCCTCTTCCTCGGCGTCCTCCTCCGAGAGCTTGCCCGAGATGTGGGCCGCCAGCGTATAGTATTCGCGGGTCGGCTTGCGCCGGGGGGTCCGATTCAAGCCTCCACCGCCGAAGGGATTGCCCTGGAGCTCACCGTACGACACGTCGAGCGTTTCGTCGCCCGTCTCCAGCAGCGGCTCGTACTTCATGTCGGAAGCGTTCAGGTGCTTCATCGAACCGGCATACAGCAGCAACACCTGCTGCAAGCCCGAACTGATCGCATCCTTCTGGCTGAAGACCGGTTTATCGCTGGCGCCGCGGTCGATGAAGAGCCACTCGGGCGTCCAGATGGCTTCGAGCTTGGGTTCGGGGTTGTAGTTCTGGCAGACGATCTCGTTGCCCTCGAACTCGATTCCCAGGATCTTCCACAGCTCTTTGATGTTTCCCTTGGGCAACGGCTGCTGACCGCCAAACATCCCCATCATCGGGTTTTGCTGCGGTCGCTTCGGCGCGCTGGTCGCCGCCACGTCTTTGGTAAGGGGGAACGGGTCTTCAAAAACGGCCGTCGGAATTCCGTGCTTCACGGCCGAGATGAAGTTCCTCATCTGCTCCGGCGACAGCGACGAAGGCTGCACGGCGAGAAGGACGTCGAAGTCGTCCTTGATCGGCGCGTCGGGGCTGACCTGCACCACCTCGTATTGCTTTTCCAACTCGTCGATCAGCAGGTCGTTGCGTCCCGGACTCATCGTCTGGAAATTAAAGCTGGCGTAAAGCTTGGCGTCGGTCGCGAGAACGCCCAGCTTCTTGCGTTTTTCTTCCGAGACCGTGGCGATGGAGCGGACGAGCTCGTATTCGACCGGCACGGCCGGGCTGAAGAACGGGACGACCACCTTCTCTAATCCGCTGGTGAACGCCACCCCCATGTAAATCTGCTCGCGGCTCACGGCGCCTCGCGTGCGCGAGAAGACCGGCTGAGAAGTGATGCCGAACTGCTGTTCGGCCTGGTCTGCCTCGGGACTGAGGGCCTTCGTGTCGTGGATTCGCAGCCGCACCATCGTGCCGCCACGAGCCGCAATCTCGCGCAGCGCCGAGAGCAGGACCAGCCGGATTTCGACGTACGATTCGGGCACCTCGGGGCTGATGTAGGCGTCGATCTTTACCGGCCGCTTCAGGCCTTTGAGAAGCTCGCGCGTCTTTGGCGAGAGCGAGCTGAGTTGTTCGTAGGTCACGTCGGCCCGCAAGTCGAACCGCTGCAGGATCATGATGGCGCCGACGGCGATTCCGATGAGCGAGGCGGCTCGCAGGAGATAGTGGGGACCAAGCGACGTCCCGTCCTTGCCCCCCTGCCAGTGCCGGCGACCGATCAGCACCATGCTCAAATAGAGCATCACCACGATCGTCAGCAGAAAGTACGAGACGCCCGACAGGCTGACCACGCCGCGGCCGAAGTCGCGGAATTGCTCCTCCAGGCTCCACTGCTTGACGGGAATGGCCCACTCGCTGGGCAGCACTACGTCCGCGTTGGCCGCGAAGGCCAGCGGGGCGTTGAACAGGGCGCCCAGGACGAAGCCCACCGTCAGGTTACCGGTAAGGAACGAGGCCACCATGCCGATCGCCAGCATGGCCGCTCCGACCAGCCAGTAGCCGACGTAGGTGCCGAGAAACAGGCCCAGGTCAGGCCCGACCGGGTAGGCCAGCCAGTTCAGCACCGAGAAGTTGCACACCATCGAGAAAAACAGGGCCACGCTGTAAATGGCCACCGCCGCCAGGTACTTTCCCAGCACGACGTCGAAGTCGCGGGCCGGGATGGTGAGCAGCAACTCGTCGGTTCCCTGGCGGCGCTCGTCGGCCCAGATGCTCATGGTGATGGCCGGAATGAACACCAGCATGATGTAGGGCAGATATTTGTTGAGCTGGTCGAGATTGGCCAGGTTCGAGCTGAAGAAATCGTTCGGCCAGAAGGCGGCGAACGAGCCCAACAGCACATAGACGCAGATGAAGACGTAGCCGGTTGGATTGGCGAAATAGGAGTTGAAGTTCCGCCGAAAGATGGCGCCGACGACGTTAAAATTCATGGCAAAAGTCCAGAAGTCGTATTTACCTTGCTGTTCGCGGGGCGCTTCGCTTGTCCGCTCTACATTATTTTCGTTCGGGAGCCTGTTCCCGGCGGGCTACGCCGCGGGCGCAGCCGTCAATTGATAAAAATGCTCGTCCAGCGGTTTGCCGTCGCTCGTCAACTCGCGCGGAGTGCCGTCGTACACGAGGCGTCCTTCGTTGATGAACAGCACCCGGCTCGCCATCGCCTCCACCTCTTGCAAGATGTGCGTCGACAGCAGGATCGTCTTGCTCTGCCCCAGACGGCGAATCGTATCTCGCACCTCGCGAATCTGGTTCGGATCGAGGCCCGCCGTCGGCTCGTCGAGGATCAGCACGTCCGGTTCGTGCAACAGGGCCTGGGCCATTCCCACCCGCTGCCGGTAACCTTTCGAGAGCTTGCCGATCGCCTTGCCGATCACGCTGCCCAAGGCGCACAACTCGACCACGGCGCCGATCCGCTCGCGGCGGTAACCGCCCGTCATACCGCGGGCGTCGGCAAAGAACTCCAGCAGGCTGCGCGGAGTCATGTCGGGATAGAGCGGGCCGTTTTCCGGCAGATAGCCGAGCCGGGTTGAGCCGGCCAGCCGTTGCTCGCCCTGCGACATGTCGTAGCCGGCGATCTTGGCCACGCCGGCCGACGGGGCGAGGTAGCCGGTGAGGAGCTTCATGGTGGTGCTTTTGCCGGCCCCGTTGGGACCTAAGAAGGCGACCACTTCGCCCTGGTGAATCTTGAAGTTCACGTCCTCTACGGCCGTGAAATCGCCGTAGTACTTCGCCAGGCCGATCGCCTCGATCATGGCCGGACGCGACGGGTCAACCATTTTCAACACGCCTCCCTAGAGTTCATTACGCAAAACGCGACGGGCTTTGCCATCCCTTTGTGGGCGGATGTTCGCTACGTTCGCGGCCGACGGTCTAATAGCCGGTGCTTTTTGGCGGTCCAAACGTCCGGCCCGAACTGGCACGTCCCGCCGGGAGCACCGCAGAGGCGGCCGGGGAAACTCAAAAAATAATATCCCCCTTTTCGCCTGTCCATACCTACGCGCGCCGCGCCCGATTGGTTCGCTCCGCAAACCCTCCGGGTTGCCCAAGTTGATTGACACGCGCCACGCGGCCCATTAGCTTAAACCAATGCGGCATTGGGATCTAACCGCGGCGAATCCGCCACGGCTCAGTCGTCCGTCTGCCCGCGCCTTTGGCTCCAGCCACCCCCTCGACGGACCCAAGCGGCGGCCAGAGCCCGGCGCCTCGTCAGGGGTGGTACGCCGGTTAATGAAAGCGCGGGGGAATCCCATCGATTGTCACGGCCGATTCACTCGCCAAAAACTACCACTCAGCACTCAGCTTTAACGGGACGATCCTCTATGGCCACCAGCATGGGCGATTTTACAGAAATCCTTGTCCGGCAGGGTGTTATCAGCAACAACCAGTTGGCTGAAGCCCTGCAAATGGCCAAAGGTTCGGGCATCAAGGTCAGCGACGCGCTGATCCGGCTCGGCTACGCCAGCAGCGAGGAGGTGATGCGGGCCGTCGCCCAACAATTCGGCTACGACTACGTCGACCTCAACGAGGTGAACATTCCTCCCTCGGTCGTCGAACTCGTGCCCGAGTCGGTCGCCCGCGAAAACGCGATTTTGCCGATGGACGAACGAGACGGCTCGCTCAAGGTCATCATCAGCGACCCGGAAGATTTTGAAACGCTCGACAAGCTTCGATTCATCCTGAACCGCCGGGTGGAGGTGGCGCTGGCGCCGCGTGAAAGCATCGTCGACGCGATCAACCGCCACTACGGTTTGACCGAAGGTGAAAGCGCCGACTCCATGCTGCAGGAGTTCACCGACACGGCGATCGATTTCACGGAGACCGAGGAAACCGCCACGACCGCCGAGGAGCAGGTCGACGAAAACAGCGCCCCGATCGTCCGCCTGGTCCACCTGATCATCACGGAGGCCGTGCAGCTCCGGGCTTCGGACATCCACATCGAGCCGTTTGAAGACCGGGTGCGAATCCGATACCGAATCGACGGCGTGTTGCAAGAACGCGACAGTCCCCCGCGGCGCCTGCTGGGCGCCATCCTCTCCCGCTTCAAAATTCTGGCGAAGATCGACATCGCCGAGCGCCGCCGTCCGCAGGACGGGCGAATCAAGGTGACCGTGGGGGAAAAGGAACTCGACCTGCGCGTCAGCGTGCTCCCGACCAACCATGGCCAGTCGATCGTCATGCGGCTGCTGGACAAGGACAACATCCGGGTGGGGGTCCGCCAGCTCGGGCTGTCGGAAAAAGACTTCAGGACGTTCCAGAACCTGATCCGCCGCCCCAACGGCATCATCCTGGTCACGGGTCCGACGGGATCGGGAAAGACGACGACCCTCTACGCGGCTCTGAACGATCTGAACCGCCCGGACCGCAAAATCATCACGGCCGAGGACCCGGTAGAGTACTACCTGCCGGGCATCAACCAAGTCGAGGTGAAGCACTCCATCGGACTGGATTTCGCCCGCATCATTCGCTCGATGTTGCGTCAAGCCCCGAACATCATCTTGGTGGGCGAAATGCGCGACAGCGAGACGGCGGAGATGGGAATTCAGGCTTCTCTGACTGGACACTTAGTTTTCAGTACGCTTCACACGAACGATGCGCCCGGAGCTATTACGCGCATGGTCGACATGGGTGTACCGGCCTATCTGGTGGCAAGCAGCGTCGTGGCGGTGCTCGCGCAGCGCCTTGTCCGCGTGATTTGCCCCAAGTGTAAGCAGCCCCATCGTCCCTCGGACGCCTCGCTGGAAGCGGCCGGCATCACGGCCGAAATGGCCGCTACGGCAACCTTCATGAAAGGAAAAGGTTGCTCCAATTGCAATAAGTCAGGTTACCGAGGCAGGTTAGGCATCTTCGAGCTGATGTTGATGACCTCGAAGATTCGTGAGCTTGCCTACCAAGGCGCCTCCACGCAGGATCTGCGCAAGGTGGCAATTGGCCAGGGGATGAGCACGCTCTACCACGACGGAATCAACAAGGTGCTGCGCGGCATCACCACCTTAGAAGAGGTCTTCCGCGTGGCCAAGCGCACCGACAGCGACATGTAAGGGAGGGGGCCGCCCGTCGTTTGCGCCTCCAAGTCATCGCGGTGCCCGGGCTTTTTGAAAAATATTTGCGTCGCTGGCACGCCGGGCGAATAATCAACGGCGTGCGGGGGCCATGTTGTTCAGACATCCCGTGGCTCGGAGGCCCCCCGCAGAGATCTAAAGGTCGGACTCCAAAGCTCAGAGATAGGGCGAACACTTCAGAGGCCAGTCTGGCTCGCCCCCATTCCTCGGAGCGGAACAGAATCAGTTACGCGACGAAAGTGCTCCGACGCTCGGCGGGCGGAGGAGGTTGTGGTATTGCCGCGGCTCGCCCGTCACAGAGTGCGGGCGGAACTTCATCCGGAACTGCGAAGCGCAAACATAACACCTAAGGCTCTCCATCACAGTGGGCACGATCCTCATCGATAAATTGTTGCAGACCGTCGTAAGCCAGGGGGCTAGCGATCTGCACATCTCCGTCGGCCAGCCGCCAGTCGTCCGGTTGCACGGCCGCATGCGTAAGCTCGAAACGAAGGTGCTTTCGCCCGACGACACCGTCGCCCTGATGAAGTCGATCGCCCCGGATCGCTGCCAGACCGAGCTCCAGGAGGTCGGCGGCAGCGACTTTGGCTTTGCCTTCGGCACGGCCGCCCGCTTCCGCGTTTCCATCTTCAAGCAGAAGGGAAACGTGGGGATGGTGCTGCGGCAGATCCCCAACAAGTTTCTGACGATGGAGCAGCTCGGCCTGCCGACCTGCTGCAAAGAGCTGATTATGCGTCCGCGCGGGCTGTTTCTCGTGACCGGTCCCACGGGGTCGGGCAAGAGCACCAGCCTGGCCAGCATGATCAACTTTCTCAACGAGACGGTCGACCACCACATCATTACGATCGAAGACCCGATCGAGTTTTACCACACGCACAAGATGTCGACGGTCAACCAGCGGGAGGTGGGCGTCGACGTCCCCAGTTTTGCCGAGGCAATCCGCCGCGCGTTGCGGCAAGATCCGGACGTCATCCTCGTGGGCGAAATGCGAGACCTGGAGACGATCGAGGCCGCCATCACGGCTGCCGAAACGGGCCACGTGGTCTTCGGCACGCTGCACACCACGGGCGCCCAGGGCACCGTGAACCGCATCATCGACGTTTTTCCCACGAACCAGCAGGACCAGATCCGCACGCAGTTGTCGACCTCCATCATCGGCGTGCTGTCGCAGACGCTTCTGCCCAGAATCAGCGGGGGGCGCGTGGCCGCCTACGAAATGCTCGTGGTGACGCCCGCCATCGCCAACCTGATCCGCGAAAACAAGACGTTCCGCATCAACTCTTCCATCCAGACCGGGGCTAAGTTTGGCATGCAGTTGCTCGACGACCACATGTTCCGGCTCTGGCGAGACGGGATCGTGCCGAAGGAAGAGGTCATGATCAAGGCCCAGAAGGCCGACGATCTGGCGGCGCGGATCGCCCGCGCCGAGCGGGGCCTGTTCGACGACGACGAATCGGCCGAGCAGGAAGACGAAGACGATGATGATGAATAAAAGGTCCTGGGTCCTGCCATTCCCTCTCCCTGCGGCATTGCACGGAGGGGGCCAGGGTGAGGGCGGCCTGAACCAAGATCTAAAACCTAAGACCTGACACCAAGATCGACACCCCATTTCACAAAACTCCACATGGCCATTCGCCGCATCGGTCAAATCTTCGTCGACCTCGGTTTCATCACCGACGAGCAGCTTGAAGTCCTGCTCGAAGAGCAGGAGCAACGGCCCACCGAGTTGCTCGGGCAAATCGCCCTGAGCATGAGCTTCATCACCGACGAACAGCTCGCCCAGGCCCTGGCCGAGCAGATGGGTTTGCAGGCCATCAGTCTGGCCGACCTCGTGATCACGCCCGACGTGCTCGCGCAGGTCACCGACGTGATGGCCCACATGTATCATATCGTGCCGATCAGCTTCCGCGACGACGTGCTCACGGTGGCCACCTACGAGCCGCAGAAGTTGCAGGTGCTCGACGAGATGCGCACGTTTCTGGGTTACGACGTACGGGCCGTCGTGACCACCGAGACCGACATCGCCAAGGCGCTCGACCGCTACTATTCGTCGACGGAAAGCGTCGAGCAGCTCATCGACTCGATGGCCGAAGACGAAGAGCTGGCCAAGGCGGCCGAAATGGCGGGGCGGGCCAACGCCTTCGACCTGACGAGCGTCGAAGCCCTGGCCGACAGCGCGCCGGTGCGCAAGCTGCTCAACATGGTGCTGTTGCTGGCCATCAAGGACCACGCCAGCGACTTGCACTTCGAGCCGTTCGAGAACGAGTTCAAGATTCGCATCAAGGCCGACGGCGTGCTCTACGAAATGGTGCCGCCGCCCCGCCACCTCGCCTTTGCCATCACCACCCGCATCAAGGTGATGGCCAACCTCGACATCGCCGAGCGCCGCCTGCCGCAGGACGGCCGCATCGAGCTGACCGTCGGCGGCCATCCGGTCGACTTGCGCGTGAGCGTGCTGCCCACCATGTTCGGCGAGAGCGTCGTCATGCGGGTGCTCGACCGGTCCGTCGTCAAGCTCGATCTTAACGCCGTCGGCATGAACGCCGACACGCTCAAGCGGTTCCGGGAAGTGATCGCCAAGCCCAACGGCATCATCCTGGTGACCGGTCCCACGGGATCAGGCAAGACCACCACGCTCTACTCGGCGCTCAACGAGCTGAACCATGTCGAAGACAAACTGATTACGACGGAAGACCCGGTCGAATACGACATGGACGGCATTATCCAGGTGCCGATCGACGCCGACATCGGCAATACGTTCGCCCAGTGCTTGCGGGCCATCCTGCGGCAAGACCCCGACAAGATTCTCGTGGGCGAGATCCGCGACAGCGAGACGGCTGAGATCGCCGTGCAGGCCTCGCTGACAGGCCACACGGTGTTCAGCACGTTGCACACCAACGACGCGCCCGGCACGATCACCCGGCTGCGCGACATGGGTGTGCCCCCCTTCCTCATCACGGCCACGGTCGAGGCGATCCTCGCCCAGCGCCTGGTGCGGCGCATCTGCGCGCACTGCAAAGACGAGTCGCGCCCCAGCGCCGACATGCTGGCGGAACTGCAGCTCACGCCCGACGACGTGCGCGGCAAGAAGTTCTACCGCGGCAAGGGGTGCGAGGCCTGCAACAACACGGGCTACAAGGGGCGCGTCGGACTGTTCGAGTTGATGATCATGAACGACGACCTGCGCGACATGATCATGCGGAACGCCTCGCGCGACGAGCTGCGCGACGCCGCCCGCGGCTTCGGCATGGTCACCCTTCGCGATGCCGGCATGAAGGCCTGCTACGAGGGCATGACCACCGCCGACGAAGTGATTCGCGAAACGATTTTGGAGGCCTGATCCGCGGTCGGCCGGCCGGGCCGACCTGTCTGCCGCTGACGACCCGATCTATTTCCAACAGCCCCGGCTTACTGCCATGCCTACTTATCAATTCGAAGCCCTCGATCGGACCGGACAGGAAATCCGCGACGTCTTGGACGCGGCCAGCGAGGAAGAAGCGCAGGCCACAATCCAGAAGATGGGGTACTTCATCACGAAGATCTCCGTCAAAAAGACGAAGAAGGCGGCGGTCAAGAAGGGGGCCGACGGCAAGAAACGGACCTTCGCTCTGGGTGGCGTCCCGCCGAAAGTGCTGACCACTTTCACCCGCCAGCTCTCCATTCTTCAGGACGCCGGTCTGCCGATCTTGC